>CAYTJW010000872.1:0-2799 GCA_964438135.1 uncultured Thermoanaerobaculia bacterium | reverse complement strand
CCCGTCCGCCTCGGTGCTGGCCGAGCTGACCCGCCGCCGTCGGCCGCCGGACCGCTCGCCGGTGGTCGCCTTCGGCGACCCGGACTACGGCCCGCCGCCGCCGGGCACGGGCGCGGCGAGCCGCCTCGGCCTGCCCCGCGGCGTGTCGCTCGAGCCGCTGCCCGGGACCCGCGACGAGGTGGCGGCGCTGTCCGCCCTGTACCCCGACCGGCTCACCGCCTGGCTCGGCCGGGACGCCACCGAGAGCCGGGCGCTCTCCGTCGGGGCGGACGCGACGATCGTCCACTTCGGCTGCCACGGCCTGATCGACGAGGAGCGGCCGCTCGAGTCGGGCCTGGCCCTGGCGTCCCCCGCCGGCGAGGGGCCGGACAACGGCCTACTGCAGGCGTGGGAGGTGATCGAGGGGCTGCGCCTCGACGCCGACCTCGTCACCCTCTCCGCCTGCGACACGGCCCTCGGTCGGGTGGTGGCGGGCGAGGGGATGGTCGGTCTCACCCGCGCCTTCCTCTACGCCGGCGCGCGCTCGGTGCTGGTCTCGCTGTGGCAGGTCAACGACCGCTCGACCGCTCTGCTGATGGCCCGCTTCTACCGCGAGGTCGCGGCCGGCCGGCCGCGCGACGAGGCGCTCCGCACCGCCATGCTGGACCTCCTCGCCCCCTCGACGACCCCCGCCGACCGCCCCGGTCCCTTCGCCCACCCCCATCACTGGGCTGCCTTCGAGCTGGTCGGGAGCCCCGGGGATCCGGGCGCCGACTGACCCGGTGCAGGGCCCTCGGCCTGCTCGCCGAGCAGCTCGAAGACGCGCAGCTCGCCCTCCTTGCCCTTGACCGGGAAGCGGCCGCAGTCGCGGGTGAGGAAGCGCTCGCCGACCCGGCGCTGCATCTCCTCGCTGATCAGGATGCGGCCGCCGGCCGCGCGCGACAGGCCCATGATGCGCGAGGCGGTGTTGACCACGTCGCCGACCGCGGCGTACTCGGTTCGGTGGGGCGAGCCGACGTTGCCCACCACCACCTCGCCGCAGTTCAAGCCCAGCTTGACCTCGAAGGCGTCGAGCCCCGCCGCCCGCCGCTCCTCCTGCCAGGAGCGCAGCGCCGCGACCATGGCCAGCGCCAGCCGGCAGGCCGTCGTCGGGTGGTCGGGGTTGGGCTCGGGGGCGCCGCAGATGACCATGATCTCGTCGCCGACGAACTGCTTGAGGGTGCCGCGGTGGGCGAAGATGACCCGCTCCATGCGGCTGAAGTAGTCGTTGAGGATGGCGATCACCGCCTCCGGCGTGGAGCGGGCGGAGAAAGGGGTGAAGGAGTCGATGTCGCAGAACAGGATCGAGACGTCGGCCCGGCGCCCGCCGAGGGCGAGGATGGAAGGGTCGCGCAGCAGGGCGGTGGCGACCGGCTCCGACACGTAGCGGTTGAGCAGGCCGCGCACCAGACGTCGCTCGCGGTCCTCGGTGGCGTAGCGGAAGGCGTAGACCAGGGCGAAGGCGAGCGGCAGGGTCAGCAGCGGCGCCACCAGCTCGACGCAGGTGTTGCCCCGGGCCAGGGCCAGGAACGAGGCCGCCGCCAGCAGGGTCGCCAGGGCGGCCAGGCGGGTGGCCGCCGCCAGCGGTCGCCAGCGGAACGACACCCAGGCCGCGAGCAGGGCCGCCAGCACCACCGCCAGGGTGCCGAGCCAGGCCGGTGCCGGCACGAGGAAGTCCGCGTTGAGGAAGGTGTTGACGAGGTTGGCGTGGACCTCGACGCCGGCCATCTCCCACGGGTTGACGACCCGGAACGGGGTCCGGACCAGGTCGCCCGAGCCGGTCGAGGTGGGGCCGATCAGCACCACCTTGCCGCCGTAGCCACGGCGGAAGAAGCGGCCGTCGCCGGCGCGGGCGCGTTCGACCAGGTCGACGAAGGAGTGTCGGCTGACGAGGGTGCCGGGCGGGCCGACGTAGTTGACCAGGACCCGGAAGCCCGGGTCGTGCGGCAGGACGGTGTCGCCGAGCTTGAGCGTCCCCAGCCCCTGGTCGAAGCTGACCTCGACCTCGAGCAGGCGTCGCGCCGCAGCCAGGGCGAGCGGCAGCACCACCTCCTCCTGCCCGTCGACCTGCCCGGTCTTGTACAGGAAGTGGCGGCGGACGACACCGTCCGGGTCGGGCTCGCTGTTGACCAGGCCGAGGTTGTCGCGGCCGGCGGCGTACGCGAACGGCCGGTAGCCGCGCTCGACCGAGCCGTCCTCGCGCAGGAAGCACGCCAGCACCGTCCGCCTCTTGCCCAGGGCGGCGAACAGGGCGGCGTCGCTGCGCGGCAGGGCCTGCGCCACCTCCTCGGGGTCGAGGTCGAGACGACCCTCCGCGACCAGCCCCTCGAGGCTGGCCAGGGTCCGTTCGGCGAGCAGGTCGTCCGGCGACACGAGGAACAGGTAGTCGAGGCCGACCACCGCCCCGGCGTCGACCAGCGCCTCGACCACCGCGGCGAAGTGCGGCGCCCAGAAGACCAGGGGCTCGCTGAGCCGCTCCAGCGAGCGCTCGTCGATCGGCACCACCACCACCCGGTGCTCGCGGCGGTGGCTCTCCGCCTGGAGCGGCTCGAGCAGCGGCAGCGCGCGCAGCGCCAGCCGCCAGTCGGAGCTGAGCAGCTCGAGCTGCTCGAAGGGCGCGGTGTGGCGCCCGAGCAGGACCACGCCGGCCGGCAACCCCAGCCGGGTCATGCCGAGCTTGGTCGCGAAGGCCAGCGCGCCGCTCGCCAGGCTGGCGAGGAAGGCAGCCCTCTCCTCTCTCAGAATCTGCAGCAGGGACATGCCGACCAGCCGGCTGGCGAG
>CAYTJW010000871.1:0-2808 GCA_964438135.1 uncultured Thermoanaerobaculia bacterium | reverse complement strand
CGCCGTCGAGCGGCGCCCACCGCACGGCGGCGGCCATCGCCGCCAGCAGCAGCAGGGCGGCCAGCACGTCGGTGCGGCCGGCGATCCAGGCCACCGCCTCGGCGTGGACGGGGTGGACCGCGAACAGCAGGGCGGCGGCGGTGGCGAGGGCCGGCCGCCCAGGGAACAGGCGCAGGGTGAGGGCGAGCAGGGCCAGGCTGGCCAGGGCGTGGAGGGCGAGGTTGGTGAGGTGGTAGGGGAGCGGGTCGGTGCCGGCCAGGCGCCAGGTCGCGTAGTAGCTGAGCGACACCAGCGGCCGGTAGTAGCCGTAGCGGTAGACCTCCTCGACGTCGGCGATGAAGTCCTGGGTGAACACCTCGATGGCGAAGGCGGGCGAGTAGAAGCGGCGCTCCTCCTCGATCAGGAGGCGGTCGTCCCACACCAGCTCGCCGCGCACGGCGGGCAGGAACGGGACCACCGCGGCGACGACGACCACGACCGCCAGCGCCGGCAGCAGCCAGCGCGGGCCCGCCCGAACCGATCCCTCCCGACCAGGCACGACCGACGAGTATGGGAACGCGGCACAACGGGGTCAAGGGCGACCGGAGGTCGGGCCGGGTATACTCGCTCGTGAGCCGCTCGGGGCGGGTGCCATGACCGACGAGATGACCACTGCCCGCTGGGTCGTGTTGCGCTGGCTGCCGTGCATGGCCCTCGCCGTGGCGCTCGGGGTGGCGGCGGGCGGGTTCCGTGCCGCCGTGGGCTTCCTGGTCGGCCTCCAGGGCATGCTGGTGATGGGCGTCCTCGGGTGGTTCGTCGGCCGCGCGGGCCGCGGCGACCCGGACCGGTACTGGTCGTTCCGCCAGCGCATCTGGCTGTCCCTCACCGTCGCCACGGTCCTCGGCGTGGCGCAGGTCGTGGTGCTGAGCCTCATCAGGGGCGGCCCGTACGACGGCCCGGTCGAGTGGCTGGGCAACGTGGTCGACGGGCGGTTGAGCGAGGCCGGGGCGAGCGTGGGCGGAACCGGCCAGGTCTACCGCGGCTACCGCCTCGTCCTGACCGGGCCGGCGTGGGTCTTCTTCACCCTCCTCGACCTGCTGCTCGGCGCCTTCCTGTTCCTGGCCACGACCGTCGCCGGCCTGGGCCCGTCGGCGGCGGCCGATGGGGACGCCGAGGCCGAAGGCGACGACCGGGCCCCGCACCCGTGCCCGGCCTGCGGGCGGGGTGGCGACGAGGGGGACCGGGCCTGCCCCGGCTGTGGCCTCGACCTCGCAGCGCACCGCTCGGCCCTGTCCCCCGCGCCTTCGCCCCGGCGCGGCTCGCGGTCGGCGGGCTTCCTCCTCCTGGCGACCCTCGCCGTCCTCGGGGTCGCCGCCGCGGCGGCGGTGACCTGGCACCGCCTGGCGACCGCCAGCGACGTGCTGTCGCTCGACAACCTGCACCGCAACCAACGGCTGGTGGGTCGGTGGCAGATCGTGGCCGGGGACGGGCTCGAGTCGATCCCGGCCGAGCAGCGGCGCTTCAGGGTGGAGATCCTCGGCATGGACGACCTCGTCGCGGTGTCCGAGGCGGAGCGCGCATTCCTCATCCGGCTCGGGCCGGTGGGGCGGAGGGGCGAGGCCTTCTCGGGCCGGCTGGAGCCGGGCCCCTCGTTCGCCTGGTTCTCCGTGCCGTCGACCTTCGGGCTGTCCTTCGGCCTCGAGGTCGAGGCCCGGGTGGCGGCCGACGACGCCTCCATGCGTCTGGTCGTCGAGCGAAGGGTCGGCGAGAAGCGCGCCTTCACGGCCCGGCGGGTGGCGGCGCGGTGAGGGCCCGCGGCGGCGTGGGCCCGGTGCGGGAGGAACGATGAGCGGAGCCCGGTGGCGGTGCTGGATGGTCGCGACGGCGGTCGTCGCAACGGTCGGGGTCTCGGGCTGCGAGCGGTCGCTGCGGGGTGCCGGCAGCGCGCCGGGTGCCACGCCGACGCCGGAGGTCTCGTTCCGGGCGCTGGCCGGCGCCCTCGTCGACCAGCGGGTCGACCGGGTCGCCCGCATCCTCGCGGCCGACCCCGGCCTGGCGACCGCCCGTGACGAGGACGGGGACACCGCCCTGCACATCGCGGCGGCTCTCGATGACACCGAGGCGATCACCCTCCTGCTGGGCCGGGGAGCGGACACCCAGGCCGCGAACAACGACGGCGACACACCGCTCCACCGCGCCGCCGACAACGGTCAGCTCGCGGCCGCCGAGCTGCTGCTCGACCGCGGCGCGCGCCTCGACGCCGCCAACGCGGTCGGCGAGACCTCGCTCCACCAGGTGTCGGCGGTCGAGGTGGCGGAGCTCTTCTGTCGCCGCGGCGCCCCGCTCGACGCCCGCACCACGGCCGCCACCACGGTCCAGGTCCGGGACCCCGACAACCCGGGATTCCACCGGCCGGTCGTGCTGCCGTCCGGCTCGACCCCGCTCGCGGCAGCCACCGTGCTCGGTCGGCCGGAGGTGGCGGAGGTGATCGCCCGCCACGGGGGGCGTTGAGCGCCGACGAGGGGCGGCCCCGTCCCGACCGGGCCCGCTGTGAGCCCCACCTTGACCGGGGGAGGCAGGCAGACGACCATGGCAGGTGTGACGTTCGCCGAGGCGCAGGCCAACCTCGAGCTGTGGCTGGCGGCCTGGCGGCGGGGCGAGGTGACCGCCGAGCAGGTCAGTGCCGCGGTCGGCCAGCTGCGGGTCCAGGACGAGCACGGGCGCTGGTGGCAGCCCGACCCCGGCGGCCGGGGCTGGCTGGTGTTCTGGGAGGGCGCCTGGCAGCCGGCCCAGCCGCCCCACCTGGCGGCGGCGGCGGCGCCGGTTCAG
>CAYTJW010000870.1:0-2811 GCA_964438135.1 uncultured Thermoanaerobaculia bacterium | reverse complement strand
CCGAGGCGCAGGGCGGCGGGGTCGGCCGGGTCGGCCGGGGCGAGCTCGAGGCGCAGGTCCGAGGCGCCCCCGGCACGCAGGTCGTACGTCTCTCCGTCCGGCGGCACGTCCTCGCCGGTGACCCGCACCGCCCACTCGCCGGGCGCGGGACCGTCCACCGCGACCACCTCGTAGGTCGGACCGGAGCCGACCTCGCTGCCCGCCGTCGCGCCGGACGGGTCGAGCACCTCGAGGCCCAGCCGGCCGGCGGGCCAGGTCAGGCGGAGCACCAGCCGGTCGAGCAGGCCGTCGACCCGGACGCGGTGCTCGACCGCCTGCTGCGGCCTCACCCGACCCCGGGCCGACAGCACCGTTCCCTCGCACGCCAGCTCGGCCACCACCTGGTCGAAGGCGCCGGCCAGGTCGGCCGCGGCCGCCGCCTGCATGTAGACCCCGCCGGTCCTGGCCGCCAGCTGCCGGAGGAACTCGGCGTCCACCCCCGGGCCGAGCCCGACCACGTGCACCGGGATCCCGGCCGCAGCGAACGCGCCCGCACCCTCGCGGCGGTCCGACCGCCCGTCGGTGAACAGCACCGCCGCCTTGCCGCCGCCGCCGCCCGACAGGGCCGCCAGCCCGGCGGCGAGGGCCGCGCTGACGTCGGTGCCGCCCTCCGCGTCGACCTGCCGCAGCGCCGCCTTGACCGCCTGCCGGTCGGCGCTCTGCGCGACCACCGCCCGCGCGGTCGAGTCGAAGTCGACCACGGTCACGGTCCCGGCCGCGGGCAGCCGGTCCACGAGCAGGGCCGCTGCCTCGCGCCGCAGCCCCTGCGGGTCGTTCTCCTGCATGCTGCCGGAGGAGTCGACCAGGAGGGCGACGTCGACGTTCTCGCAGCCCCCGCGGCCCCTGTCGCCCGCAGGCTCGAGGTAGCGGTCGAGGATGGCCCAGGTCGCGGGCAGGTCCGGGGCCTCGACGTGGAACGCCTCCACGACCTCGGCCGCGACGTCCGCCGAGTACCCCACCGGGACGACCTTGAGGTACTGGCTGGCCGAGGGCACCACGCCGTCGGTCCAGTTCGCCATCACCTGCCCGCTGACCAGGGATTGGGCCCGCGCCGGGTCGAACCGCGAGGCGAGCGCCTGCTGCCAGAGCGCGAGCCAGTGCTCGGCCCGCTGGGCCAGGCCGCGGCCCTGGACCGAGAGGTCGACGTGCGTCACCACGCTGATCTGGCGGACCCCGGCCGGCAGGGCCACGAACGGGGCCTGGCCGAGGTTGAGGGCGACCAGCTCGGCGGAGTCCGGGGCGAGGTGGAGGGCGACCGGGGCGAGAGCCTGCACCCCGAGGTCCCGGACCATGGCGCCCAGGCGACCGGCCAGGTCGCTCGGGCTCTCGCGCAGGATGTACGGCAGCAGGCTGCCGAGGTGCGGTGTGGCGACCGTGACCAGCGTCTCGACGTCGTCGGCGTAGTCGGGCGACTGCAGGTAGGCGCGCGCCGCGAGGCCCCCCATGCTGTGGCCGACCAACGTCACCTTGGTCGCCCCGGTGATCTCCCGCACCCTCCTCACCGCCGCCGCGACCTGGCGCCCCTGGGTGGCGAAGTCCTCGCCCGTGGAGTCCCGGAAGACCACCCGGAACAGCGACCGGTGCGGCGAGCGCCCGCACAGGGCCGCCGGGTCGAGCGCGGCGGTGCCGACGAGGTTGCCGGTGGTCGCCGTGGCGTGGGTCGGGACCAGGATCGGCAGGCCCGAACCCGACCGGAACTCGACCCGGCACCCCTGGGCCCAGCCCGCTCCTTCGAGGTGTCCGACATAGGCCGCCCAGGTGTCCGCCCCGCCGGTGAACCCGTGCAGGAGAAGGACCGGCCCCGCCGGGACGGGGCTCGCCGTGCCGAGCAGGAGCACCGCGACGACGACAACCCTGAGCGTCATTGGCACCCTCCGCGCATGGCCGGCACGGTCACCCCAACCGCTCCAGCATCTTCAGGTCGAGCAGCATCGCGCTCACCGAGGCGTGGCGGAGATCGCGGTCCTTGGCCAGGGCCTGGGCCACCACGGCCCGGGCCGAGGCCGGGAAACCGGCCGGGTAGGCGACCTCCTGCTCGGCGTGCATCCGCATCACCTCGAGCGGGTTGCGGTGGACGAACGGGGGCGAGCCGGTGAGCAGGGAGAACAGGATCACGCCCAGGGCGTAGACGTCGGAGCGGCCGTCCACCGGTTGCCCCTGGCACTGCTCGGGCGACATGTAGGGCGGCTTGCCGGCGATCGAGCCGTCGAGCGTGCCGTGCGAGGTGTACTCGTGGCGCGCCACCCCGAAGTCGATCAGGCGCAGCGCGTAGCCGCCGCGGGGGACGGCGGTGAGGATGACGTTGTCCGGGCTGAGGTCGCGGTGGAACACCCCCAGGGCATGGGCCGGCTCGAGCGCCCGCGCCACCCCGGCGACGACCCGGGCCGCCTCGGCCAGCGGCAACCGCCCGCGCCGCCGCAGGTGGCGGAGCAGGTCCTCCCCTTCCACCAGCTCCATGGCGATGAACGGCCGCCCCGCGTCGCCGCCGGCGCGGCCGAAGTGGTACACCTCGACCAGCGGCGCCCCGGGGTCGGCGGCGTTGAGCTGCATCAGGATCTCGCCTTCGCGCAGGAACTTGTACACCAGGTCCGGGTCCGCGAGGTGGGCCTCGTCCATGACCTTGAGCGCCACCGCCGGTGCCCCGCGGCGGGAGGTGTCGACGGCCTTGTAGACGGTGCCCATGCCGCCGCGGCCGAGCACCTCCCGCACCTCGTAGCGGTCGAAGCGCCGGGTCGTGACCCGGCGGGCGCCGGCGGGCTGGCGCAGGAGCAG
>CAYTJW010000869.1:0-2811 GCA_964438135.1 uncultured Thermoanaerobaculia bacterium | reverse complement strand
CGCCTGGCGCAGCTGGCCGGTGGTGCGCGGCAGCTCGGCCGAGCGCAGGCGGGAGTCGGCCGGCAGGGCCGTCTCGCGGTGGGCCAGCTCGACCAGCTCGTCGGCCCGGGCCTCGACGCCGTCGGCGAGCCCCTCGAGGAACCCCGCCAGCCGTCCCGGCGCCAGGGCCGGGTGGTCGTCGGCCAGACGGGTCGCGGCCTCGAGGGCCAGCTCGAGGTCCGCCCATGCCGACACCGGGTAGAGGTCCGGGAGGTCCTCGCCGGTCGAGGGGTCCGAGGCGCGGAACGAGCCGCGGGCGGTCGCCGGCCGCCAGGCGCCGTCGAGCAGGACGGGTCTCATGTCGGGGTCCTCCGGGGCGGGCCTCACCCGCCCGAGTAGAGCGGCGAGACGACGACGCGGTCGCCCGCGGCGAAGGTCTCGGTCGGGGCCACCGCCTGGCCGTTGCGGGTGACGATCCGGGGCCGGTCCTGGCCGATGCCGAGGAGGGCGAGGAGGGCCTCGGCGGTGGTCGACTCGTCCAGCTCGACCTCCTTCTCGCTGAAGCCCACGGTGTGGATGAGCGGACCGATCAGCTTGACCGTGACCGTCATGTCGGCACCGTCCTCAGGTCAGCTTCGCCACCTTCTCGACCTCGGCGGCCTCGGCGGCCAGGCCGAGGCGCTCGAGGGTCGCCCGGGTCGGGATGCCGCGGTGGTCGTAGCCGCGCTTGTCGTAGTAGTGCTGCAGCAGCTGGTCGTACTGGGCGCGGTCGAGCACCTTGCCGGCGATGGGGCCCTCGGTGTCGGCGTTGGCCGGGTCGAACCACACCCCGGGCGGGTAGTCCCCCTCCCGGGTCGCGTCCGGGAACTCCCGCAGGTAGTTGAGCTTGATGAGGGAGTAGATGCGGTCGGCGGTCCGCCACATGTCGTCGAGCGTCCAGTCGAGGCCGGTGACCATGTTGAAGTAGCGGGGGTAGTTGTCCAGGTTCCAGCCGAGCTCGATCCAGGGGAAGCGGCAGGAGACGATGAACTCGAACATGCCGCCCCGGATCCGCTGCAGCTCGATCACCTTGGCCGCCTTCTCCGGGCCGTACGAGTCGCGGGTCGTGTTCTTGAGCTCGAAGGTGATGATCCAGGCCTCGCGGTGGTGGGCGCCGATCGCCGCCACCCCGAAGGCCAGGGCCTGGCCGGGGATGAACTTGCAGTTGTAGGCCGCCACCTCGAGGCCCTTGACCTGCATGGCGTAGGCCTCGGAGCCGTGGCCGAAGTGGCGGGCCATGCGCAGCGAGCCGTCGGCGAGGAGGTTGCCCAGCTCGCCCTCGCGCCGTGCCGCCATCCCCAGCAGCTGCTTGGCCCGCTCGGCGTCGCCGAACGCGAAGTCCCCCTCGACCGCGCCGTGGTCGATGGCGTCGGCGTAGAAGCTCAGCACGCAGCCGGCCGACATGGTGTCGAGCCCGTAGTCGTCGCACAGGTAGTTGAGGGAGCCGACCTGGTCGAGGTCGAAGATCTCGAGGTTGGAGCCGAGCAGGGCGACGTTCTCGTAGTCCAGCTCGGACTCGCGACCCTCGTGGTCGTGGATGGTGATGCCGCAGTGCATGGTGCAGGTGGGGCAGCCGTAGGTGGCGATCCGGGCGGCGTTGAGCCGCTCGCCGTCGATGCGCCAGGCGTCGGGGTGGGAGGTGCGGCGGAAGTTGCGCACCGGCAGGCCGGCGACCTCGTTGCACCACGCCAGCACGCCGTTCGTGCTCTGGATCGACCAGCCGGTCTCCCGGTCCATCTGCCCGACCTTCTTGAGGTCGGCGGGCCCGGCGGCCTTCATGCCCGCCGCGTCGGCCACCGGGATGGTGCGCGACCCCTTGACGACGATCGCCTTGAGGAGCTTGGAGCCCATCACCGCGCCGACCCCTGGCCGCCCCCCGGCGCGCCCCTCGAGGCTGCGGACGACCGCGTAGCGGACCATGTTCTCGCCGCCCTGGCCGATGTTGAGCACGCCGACGTTCTTGCCGTAGGTGCCGTAGATCCAGTCGTTGGTGGCGTAGGTGCCCTGGCCCCAGACCGCCTCGGCGGGCTCGAAGCGCACCGTGTCGTCCTCGATGTAGAGCAGCGTCGGCCGCTCGGCCTTGCCCTCGACGACGAGGGCGTCGTAGCCGGCCTTGCGCAGCTGCGAGGAGACCCGGGTGCCGAGGTTGCCGTCGCCGTAGAAGCCGGTCAGGGGCGACTTGGCGGCAACCACCGCCTTGCCGGTGTTGGGGGCCGGGACGCCGGCGATCGGCCCCAGGGCGACCACCAGCTTGTTGTCCGGGCCGAGCGGGTCGGTGCCCGGCGGCACCTCGTCGAACAGGATCTTGGCGGCGAAGCCGCGGCCGCCGACCCACTTCGTGGCGAAGTCCTCGCCGAACGTGTCGACCCGGTGGGTCCTGTCGGTCAGGTTGACCCTGAGGATGCGGCCGGTCCATCCATGCATGGCGCCCTCCGTCTGGCTCGGGTCGGAGGCCCCTGGCAGCTGGGCCGGGCCTCGCCCGCGGCGCGAGTGTACCACTGGCGGGGACGGCTCGGGGAGCGCGGGTGGTCGGCGAGGGAGGCGGGCCTCGCCCGCCCGCTCCCGCTCCCTCCCGCTCCCTCCCGGTCCGGCCCGGGCCGCGCCGGACCGGCGCTCCCCGTCGCGCCCGGCGGGCCACGGACGGGGGAGTGGCACCGACAGGGGGCGGGGCGGGTAGGATGCGCGGGTGACGGTCGAACCCGGCGACGACGCCTCTGCCCCCGCCGGCGCCCCGGTGGCGTCCGGCGACGCGCGCGTCAGGGCGCTGGCGCTGCTGCGGCGGGCGCTCGACCG
>CAYTJW010000868.1:0-2815 GCA_964438135.1 uncultured Thermoanaerobaculia bacterium | reverse complement strand
CGAGGGGCCGTCCGTGTGCCTCGCCGGGGGCTGCGGCTCGCAGGCCGCCGCGCTGCGCGGGGTGGCCCGCCAGCGGCACCGTGTGGCGGCGGCCGCCGGCGCCGCGGCCGGGCTGGCGGCGGCCTTCAACACGCCCCTGGCGGCGATCACCTTCGCCCTCGAGGAGGTCATCGGCGACCTCAACAGCCGCCTGCTCGGCTCGACCGTGCTGGCGGCCGTCCTGGGGGCGTTCACGATCCACGGCATCGTCGGCCCGCAGCCCGCCTTCTCGGTGCCGGACGTCGCCCCCTCGTCGCTGGTGGTCTTGCTGCTGGTGCCGGTGGTGGCGGCGCTGGCGGCGGCAGTGGGCGCCCTGTTCCAGCGCGAGACCCTGCGCCTGCGGGCGCGGGTCCGGTCCATGCGCCGCGTCCCGGCCCTGCTGCGACCGGCGGTGGGGGCGCTGCTGACCTGGGTCCTGGGCGCCGGCGCCTTCCTGGCCACCGGCCGCGTCGGCGTGTTCGGCCTCGGCTACGACGACCTGTCCGACGCCCTGGTCCACGGCCTGCCGTGGACCGTGGCCGGGCTGCTGCTGCTGGCCAAGCTGCCGGCCACCATGTCGAGCTACGGCTGGGGCGGGTGCGGCGGCATCTTCTCGCCCCTGCTGTTCCTGGGCGGCATGACCGGGCTCGCGGTCAGCGGCCTCGCGTGCCCCTGGCTCGGGCTCGCCGGCACCGACCGCGTGGTGCTGGCGGTGGTCGGCATGAGCGCCTGCCTGGGCGCGGCGGTGCGAGCCCCTCTCACCTCGATCCTGATCGTGTTCGAGATGACCCACCAGTTCGGCCTGGTGCCGGCGCTGCTGCTCGGCACGCTGGTCAGCCAGACCGTGGCGCGCTCGCTGGGCGGCCGCCTCAACTTCTACGACGCCCTGCTCCAGCAGGACGGCCAGGAGCTGAGCCGCATGCGGCCCAGGACCGACCTCGAGAGCTGGCACAGCCGCCCGGTGTCCGACTTCGCCACCCAGTCCCCGGCCACGCTCCGCGACCTCAGCCCGGCGGGCCTCCGCGCCGCCCTCGCCGCCCACCCCTTCAACGCCTTCCCGGTCGAGCTCGACGGCCGCTACGCCGGGCTGCTGACCCGCTCGGCCATCGCCTCCGCCCTCGCCGGCGGCACCGCCCCCACCCCCGAGCAGGCCCCGGGCTGTCGGCCCGCCACGCCGGTCCGGGAGGCCGCCCGGCTGATGGTCGACCACACCAGCGGCATGATCGCGGTGCTCGACGACGCCGGCGCCGTCGCCGCCATCCTCACCCTCCACGACCTGGTCCGCGCCCAGGCCGCGGTGACCGAGGGGTAGCGGCGGCCGCGGGGAGGGGGATGGCCGGGGACAGCATGCTCGTCACGGTCGCGGCGGCCCTGGCCGGCGGGGTCTTCCTGCAGGCCCTGGCGCGCCGCCTCGGCCTGCCGGTGATCGTCCCCCTCCTGGCGGGCGGCGTGCTGCTCGGCCCGACCGCGCTCGGCGTCGTCGTCCCCGACTCCCTCGGCGACGCCCTGCCCGTCCTCGTCGCCCTCGCCGTGGGCCTGATCCTGTTCGAGGGCGGCCTGACCCTCGACGTCGACGGGTACCGGCAGGCGTCGGCCCTCATCCGCCGCCTGCTGACGGTCGGCGTGCTCGCCACCTGGCTGGCGACGGCGACGGCGATCTGGCTGGTGATGGGCTACCCGCCCGGCTTCTGCCTGCTCGCCGCCAGCCTGGTCGTGGTCACCGGGCCGACCGTGATCGCCCCGCTCCTGAAGCGCATCCGCCTCGAGCCGCGCCTGCACCACATCCTGCACTGGGAGAGCGTGCTGGTCGACCCGATCGGGGTCTTCCTCGCCGTCCTCTGCCTGGAGTGGTACGGGCCGGCGGGCGGCGTCGAGGCCCTGGGCCGCTTCTCCCTGCGCATCGCCGTCGGCGCCGCCGTCGGGGCGGTGGGGGCGCTCGCCCTGGCCTGGGCGATGCGGCGCGCGGTCTTCCCGACCGACATGGCCAACGTGGTCGCGGTCGGCGGCGCGGTGGCGGTCTTCGGCGGCAGCGAGGCGATCGGCCACCGCCTCGGCTGCACCGAGTCCGGGCTGCTGGCGGTGGTGGTGGCCGGCCTGGTCCTGGGCCGGGCGGGGCCGGCCTCGCTGCAGGACATCCGCCGTTTCAAGGCCGAGGTCACCGAGCTCATGATCGGCCTCCTGTTCGTCCTGCTGGCGGCCGGGCTCGAGCCCGCCCGGTTCGTCGCCCTCGGCTGGCAGGGGGCGGCGCTGGTGGTGACCGTCATCCTGCTGGTCCGCCCCCTCGAGGTGGCGCTGGCGTCGGCCGGGCTCGGTCTCGGCTGGCGCGAGCGGCTGTTCCTCGGCTGGGTGGCGCCGCGCGGCATCGTCGCCGCGTCGATGGCCTCGCTCTTCGCGCTCCGCCTGGCGGACCGCGGCGAGCCCCCCGCGCAGGCCGCCTTCGTCGAGACCTTCACCTACTCGGTGATCGCGGCGACCGTGGCCCTGCACGGCCTCACCGCCGGCCCCCTGGCGCGCCTCCTCGGCCTGCGCCGGGCCGAGCCCACGGGCTGGCTGGTGGTCGGCGCTCACGCCCTCGGCCAGGCAGTGGCGAGCTTCCTCGGCCGCCGGGCTTCCCTGCACGTGGTCCTGGTCGACACCAACCCCCGCCTGGTGGCCGGCGCGCGGGCCGGCGGCCTGACCGCGGTCCGGGCCGACGCGCGCGACCGCGCCGCCGTCGAGGACCTGCCGGAGCTCGCCGGGGTCGGCAACCTGCTCGCCCTGACCGCGGATATCGTGGTGGCGGGTGAGGCGGGGGACG
>CAYTJW010000867.1:0-2815 GCA_964438135.1 uncultured Thermoanaerobaculia bacterium | reverse complement strand
GAGCCAGGGCGCAGCCACCAGCGACGCGGGGGTCCGCGCCCTCTGCGGCCAGTGCCACCCGGCCCAGGCCGAGCAGTACCAGCGCAGCCTGCACGGGCGCGCCGCCGCGGCCGGCGACGCCCTCGCCCCGAGCTGCGTCACCTGCCACTCGCACCACGCCGTCCTGGCCCACTCCGACCCGACCTCGCGCACCAACACCCTCAACGTGCCGCTGCTGTGCGGCACCTGCCACCACGAGGGCACGGCAGTCTCGCTGCAGCACGACATCCCCCAGGACCGGATCCTGGAGAACTACTCCGAGTCCATCCACGGCGAGGGCCTGTTCAAGAAGGGCCTGACCGTGACCGCGGTGTGCACCTCGTGCCACACCTCGCACGAGATCCTCGAGCACGACGACCCGCGCTCGTCGATCAACCGTTCCAACGTCGCCCGGACCTGCATGCAGTGCCACGCCAGGATCGAGGAGGTGCACGTCAAGGTGATCGAGGGGCGGCTGTGGGAGAGCGAGCCGCACAGGATCCCCTCCTGCGTCGAGTGCCACGCCCCGCACAGGGTCCGCCGCCCCTCCCTCCAGCCCGGGGTGGCCAACCAGGACTGCCTCCTCTGCCACGGCAGGCCCGACGCGACCATGGTGCGCGACGGCCGCACCGTGTCCATCTACGTCGACCCCGAGCGGTACGCCCTGTCGAGCCACTCGGGCACCGCCTGCGCCCAGTGCCACAACGACGTCACCCTGTCGCTGCACCGGCCGTGCGAGACCGTGCGCTCGCAGGTCGACTGCGGCATCTGCCACGCCCAGCAGGCCGAGCAGTTCGCCGCCAGCACCCACGGCGTGCTGGCCGCCGCCGGCGACCCCGACGCGCCGACCTGCCTCACCTGCCACTCCAAGCACGCCACCGCCAGCCGCCGGCTGCCCGGCTCCCCCACCTACCCCCGCAACGTGCCGGAGCTGTGCGGGGACTGCCACCGCCGCGGCGGCCGGGCGGCGGCCCGCATCGTGACCGACATCCCGGACATCGCGGCGAGCTACAGCGCCAGCGTGCACGGCCGCGGCCTCGAGCAGAGCGGCCTGGTGGTGTCGGCCAGCTGCACCGGCTGCCACACCGCGCACAGCGTGCTGCCGCCGTCGAACCCGGAGTCGACCGTCCACCGCGACCGCCTGACCTCGACCTGCGGCACCTGCCACCACGGCATCGAGGAGACGTTCAAGGGCAGCGTCCACTGGACCGGGACGCCCGCGGCCGACCGCCACCTGCCGGTGTGCGAGGACTGCCACACCTCGCACACCATCAGCCGCATCGACGCCGACGGCTTCCGCTTCCTCATGATGCAGCAGTGCGGCAACTGCCACACGGCGGAGTCGGAGACCTTCTTCGACACCATCCACGGCAAGGCCACCCACCTCGGCGCCGAGAGCGCCGCCAAGTGCCACGACTGCCACGGCACCCACGACATCCTGCCCGCCGACAACCCGACCTCCCGCCTGTCGCGGCAGAACGTGGTCTCGACCTGCGCCGCCTGCCACCCGGGCGCCCACCGCCAGTTCGCCGGCTACCTGACCCACGCCACCCACCACGACCCGGACAAGTACCCGTTCCTGTTCTACTCGTTCTGGTTCATGACCACGCTCCTGGTCGGCACGCTCACCTTCGCCGTCCTCCACACCCTGGCCTGGCTGTGGCGGCTGTGGCGGACCCGGGAGGAGTGGCGCGCCCACAAGCACGCCCCGGCCGAGCGCTACTACCTCCGCTTCGACCGCACCCAGCGCGCCATGCACCTGGTCATGCTGCTGTCGTTCTTCACCCTCGCCCTGACCGGCATGGCCCTCAAGTTCTCCTACATGGGCTGGGCGCAGGCCCTGTCCGGGCTGCTCGGCGGCTTCGAGACCATGGGCACCCTGCACCGCATCGGCGCCGTGACCCTGCTCGGCCTGTTCCTCTACCACCTGAACCAGCTCCGCCTGCTCCGGCAGGACTCCGGCAAGGGCTGGCTCGCCTTCGTCTTCGGCCCCGACTCGATGATGTTCAGCTGGAACGACCTGCGCCAGGTGTGGCAGAGCGTGCGCTGGTTCTCAGGGGTCGGGCCCCGGCCGCAGTACCGCCGCTTCACCTACTGGGAGAAGTTCGACTACTTCGCGGTCTTCTGGGGCGTGATCGTGATCGGCTCGACCGGGCTGGTGCTGTGGTTCCCCGAGCTCTTCACCCGCGTCATCCCCGGGGCGGCGGTCAACGTCGCCACCATCATCCACTCCGACGAGGCGCTGCTCGCGGTCGGCTTCATCTTCACGGTCCACTTCTTCAACACCCACTTCCGGCCCGACAAGTTCCCGATGGACCCGGTCATCTTCACCGGCCGCGTGCCGCTGGCCGAGCTCGCGCACGACAAGCCGGTGGAGTACGAGCAGCTCCTGGCCGGCCGCAGCGAGGCCGAGGTCGAGGCCGAGCTCAGCCCGCCGGCGCCGCGGCGCTTCGAGCGGACGGCGCGGTTGTTCGGGTTCGCCGCCCTCGCCGTCGGCCTGACCCTGATCGCCCTCATCGTCTACACGATGCTCTTCGGCTACCGGTGAGCCCCTTTCACGCGCTCGCTCTGGCCGTCCTGGCGGCGGCGCCGGCGCCGCCGCCGGCCGCGGTTGACCCCTGCGCCGGCCGCGGCACCGTGGTGCTGGTCGAGACCCCCGCCCGCCGGCTCCGCCTGTGCGAGGCGTCGGCCACCGCCGCCTCCCACCCGGTCGCCCTCGGCTGGCGCGGCGTCGGCAAGCGCCGCCGGGGGGACGGCCGCACCCCGCTCGGCGCCTACCCCCTCGGCCCGCCGCGGC
>CAYTJW010000866.1:0-2816 GCA_964438135.1 uncultured Thermoanaerobaculia bacterium | reverse complement strand
GCTCCACCCCGTGCGGCGTGCCGCGCCAGAAGGCGCGCCGCTCCGGGTCCAGGCTCAGGGTGGGAAGGGGGTCGGCCGTCCCGGTCACGTCTGGCGCGAAGTCGAGCGGCGGCAGGCTCCCCACCAGGGCGAGCCCGCCGTCGGGGTCTCGCCGCAGCACGGGCCACGGGTCGCTCTCGGTGCAGCCGATCGGCGTCGGCGTTCCCGGCACGGCGTAGGGCTCGCACGGCCTTGTTCCGGCGGGGTAACTGCGGGTGAGGCGCTCGAGCACGCAGCTCGCGGTGCCGTAGACGCCGGGTGGCAGGTCGAGCTGGGCGCCGAGGGACGGGGTGACGAGCGGCCCCTGCACGGCCCACCCCGGCGCGGCGGGGTCGGCGATCGGCGAGTAGCGCCGGACGATCCGGTAGCTGCCCGGCTCCAGCTCGAAGGAGTAGGGCCACGCCTGGAAGTGCAGCAGCCCGTCGCCGGCGGCCAGGAACGAGCCCTGACCGCTGTGGTCAAGGCGTTCGATTCCGTTGAACGCGAAGAAACGCAGATGTGTCGCGGAGCCCGCGTCGGGGTCGAAGGACCACAGCCCCGCATAGGGACTGCCCCACGAGCTTTCGTCGTGGTGGCGGAGAATCAAGAGGCTGTTGCGAACATTCTCCCATGGCGGCACCTCGGCGAGGGCAGGAGACACCAGAGACACCACGAGGGCGGCGAAAGCGATGGTCGTGCGCATGACTCCACCTCACTCGTCGCACACCGGTGGGCACGGCCGGGGCGGGTTCTCCTCGCCGCAAACCAGCGGCACCTCGGCGTACGGGCCCGGGTAGCCAACCGCCGCGAACGCCTGGCGGACCGAGTCCTGGGCGGCGTAGGCGCACGGGTCGGCGGGATCGTCGTCGACCAGCAGGTCGTAGGTCGCCTCGACCGCGACATAGGGCAGGAAGGCCCAACGGTCCGTGCTCTCGTCCGCCTGGACGGTCAACACCCGGAACAGGATGTTCGCCGCGATGGCGAAGCTGTCGACCGGCACCACCGAGATGTCGCAACCCCCGAAGGAGCCGTGGTCGCACACCGGGTTCGTGCCGCCCTCGCTGAGCAGGTAGAGGACCGTCGCGAGCCGGTTGCCGTTGCCGTGGACCGTGTCGCCGGAGCTCGGGTCGTCGGCGTGCAGGGAGTAGCGGTGGTCGTCCGCGTAGACGTCGGCGCGCCGCAGCAGGCTGACGTTCGTGTCCCAGTCCTCCCCGGCGGTCCACTCCCAGCGCTCGGCCTGGAAGCTGTCGTCGTGCGGGGTGGGGTCCGGGTCCTGGGTCAGCCGCTCGACCACGTGCCCAACAACGTCGGCGAAGCCCTCGTTGATCTCGCAGGGCTCGACCTCCCACGGGAAGTCAATGCACTGCTGCTTGAAGTTCGCGGGCGAGTGCTTGCTCACGGCGTGGCCCCACTCGTGGGCCACGATGTCCTGTGCCGCCGCCATCGAGCGGTGGCCGAGGTTGCTCTTGCAGAAGCCCACGGCATCGGTAGGAGCGAGGCTGGAGTACCCGTCGTCGAACATGAACCAGGCGTTTCCGAGCTCCGACCAACACTGGGCATCGACGACGACCCTCGCGGCGTCGCCGCACCCGCCGTCATAGCCGCAGTAGGAGAAGGTGTCGTTCAACACCTCCATCGTCCGGCGAGTGAAGAGCATCGCGTCGCCAGCCACCCTGCGGTAGTGGGGCGCGGTCCCCTGCTTGCCGCCGTACGCGTCGTACGTCGGAGCGCCGCCGGCGACCTTCAGGCCCGTGCGCATGTAGTCGCCGATGGTCCCACCCTGTTCCGTCGGGTCGTAGCACCGGGTGCCGTTCTCGCTCCAGCCCTGCCCGTGGTAGACCTCGACCTGCGGGACGATCGTGTCATGGGGCTGAGCTTCGCGGAGCTTCGCCTCCCACACCGCCTCGTGGGTACAGGTCAGGTTGGGGCCGCAGCTCTCGTTGCCGCTGCTGCAGGGGTTGGCCTTGACCTCCCCGGTGGGGCGGAAGCCGTCGGGGGGGTAGTAGGCCTGCACCGTCTCGCTCTGCGGCTTGGCCCTGGCGTCGACCGAGTCCGGGCTGCCCGGGCTGCAGTCGACGTAGGTCTCCGCCGGGTTGGTCGGCCGGGCGGCGAGGAGTTGCCCCGCGGCAGCGTCGAGAAGCAGGCTCCAGGGCGTGCCCCGCACGTCCCGGCTCGGCACCCGCCAGACGTACCGCAGCCCGCCCCCGCCGTCGGCGGGGGCCAGCATGAGCTCGCTCGCCGCGACCAGGCTCGCCACCGTGGCCGCGCCCCACTGGCCAGGGTCGCCCGGTGCGAAGCCGGGATACCCGACGGCAGCGGCGTGAGCGGCGGCGAACGCCTGCTCGGAGTCGGTCACCGCGGGCGCGGCGACGCTGACCACGTCGGGGAGCTGCGCCCCCTGCGCCCAGCGCAGCGAGCCGTCCGGGGCGTGGTGCAGGGCCAGGGCGGAGCCGAGCACGCGCACGCGGAAGCCCAGCCGGGGGTCGAGGTACTGCTGGCGGTAGTAGACGTGGCGCATGCCGAGGTGGTCGGTCCGCTCGCGGTGCTCGACCCACGACAGCGAGCCGCCGGCGGTGGTGGCGCCGGTGCTGGCGGTCGCGACCTCGGCGACCCCGGGCCCGACCACCATCGCGCCGAGGTCGGCGGTGCCGGCGAAGGACAGCCAGATGCGTTGCACGGGTGGGTTCTGGGCTGGCAGGACCGTGGCACGGAGGAGGGTCAGGAGGAGCAGCGCCAGCAGGCCTGCCCTGCGCGTCAGCTCACGTCTCTTCTGGTCTCTTCTGGTCTCTTCTGGTCTC
>CAYTJW010000865.1:0-2816 GCA_964438135.1 uncultured Thermoanaerobaculia bacterium | reverse complement strand
AGCCTGGACCCGGAGCGGCGCGCCTTCTGGCGCGGCACGCCGCACGGGGTGGAGCTGGTGCCGATCGTGGACGGCGGGCTGGGCGAGCCGGCCCAGAGCTGGACCTTCACCTTCGACCCGTTTCGTTTTGACGACGTCCTGGTCCAGGCGGCCTACTACCACCCGGTACGCCGGCAGCTCTTCGTGACCGCAGGGCGGGGTCGAGGCTTCCAAGCACTGGACGAGGCGATGCACCCTGTCGCCCAGTACTACTCACCCGAATCGTGGTGGCAGGTGCCGATCACCATGACCTCCCTCGGCAACGCGCCGGCGGAGCTCGAGCAGCTCGTCCCGGCGGTGGCGCACGCGGCGGGCCGCAACGGCACCCTGTGGACCTCGGAGCTGTGGCTCTTCAACCCCTCCGCGACGGCGACGACCGTGACCCTGCGGCGGGTGGCGGCCCCGGGCGAGCAGCGCACGCTGGAGCTCGGCGCCCACGGCTCGGCCCGGGTCGAGGACGTGCTGGCGTGGCTCGGCGGCGGCCCGGCCGGCGACGGACTCGGCACCGACGCGGTGGTGGTGACGAGCCCGTGGCAATGGGGCGAGCAGGTGGTGGCCGCGTCGCGGGTGTCCACGCCCGGGCCTCAAGGCGGCGCCTACGGCCACGGCGTCACCGCCGCGCCGGGCCGCACCGGCTACTCCAACCACCTAGTCTACCGCGGCGACCACGAGCCTGACTGGCTGCCGCTGGTGGTCGAGGGGGCGCCGGCATCGGGCGCCTCGGAGCTGCACCTCGACCTGCGCCAGCCGGGGCGGTTCCGCCACAACCTGGGGGTGGTCAACGACGGCGACGGGGCGGTCGAGCTGACCCTGGTGTGGGGGCACATGGAGCTCGGCGAGTACGAGTACCCGGAGGAGATGGCCGAGCGGCCGCCGGAGGCGGTGCAGCGGCTGGCGGTCGCGCCGCACAGCGTCACAGTCGTGGACCCCGAGTCGCTGTTCCCCGCCGAGGTCCGCGAGGGCTGGCCGCCGCGCATCGCGGTGTGGGGCGACCGGCCGGTGGCGCTGTGGCTGTCGATGGTCGACAACGCCACCGGCGACGCCACCTTCGTGCCCTACTCGGCGCTGCGCTGGCCGACCTACAAGGAGGAGCTGGCGCGGGCCGCGGTGCCGGTGGTGGCGCACGCCTCCGGCGCCGCCGGCAGTCGCTGGCAGACCGACCTCTACAGCGCCAACTCGGACGCTCAGACCGGCGGGTCCATCAGCTTCCTCTACCCCCGCGACCCGGCCCGCGTCTGCGGCGGCGCCGGCGCTGCGGGCGGGATTCGTGCCTACAGCCTGGAGGGTGAGCTGACCGTCCCTGCTCCTCCCTGGCCGGGGGGCGAGTTCGGCAGCTGGCGCACCGTCTACCCGGACGTGGCGCGGTTGTTCGGGCCGTGCGCCGGCGAGGAGGAGCTGCACGCGGCCCTGGAGCTGGTGGTGGGCAGCTGGACGACCGCCTGGACCCGGACCTACACCACGCGGGCGGACGGCGGCACCTACGGCGACATGCTGCCCCTCTACCCGCTCGGCGGCTGGCCGCTGCAGCACTTCGCCGGGGTCGAGGTGGGGAGCCGGTTCCGGGTCAACGTCGGCCTGTTCAACGGCGACCACGACCGCGCCGTGACCCACCGGCTGACCCTGTACGCCGCGGACGGCAGCGTGGCGGCGGCGCGGGAGCTGACCCTGGCGCCGCTCGAGAGCCTGCAGCGGCGGCTCGAGCACCTGTTCCACCTCGAGGTCGGCGCCCTGCCGCCGGGGACCTACGGCCTGAGCGTGGTGCCGCTCGACGACCCGAGCACCGGCGACGAGGGGCGCTGCTGGGCCTGGGTGTCGCTGGTCGACGAGGTCACCGGCGACCCGACCAACTGGTGGTGAGGCGCTTGGGGGGCCAGCCGGGCTCGGGCGGGGGAGCTGACAGCTGACGGCTGACAGCTGAACGCTCGCTGCCCTCGACCCGCCTGCCCGGGCCCGCTACAATCCGCCGATGCGGTCGCTGCCCGACCAGCGCGGCTACTTCGGCCTCTACGGCGGCTCCTTCGTGCCCGAGACGCTGATGGCGCCCCTGGCCGAGCTCAAGACCGCCTACCGCAAGGCCGCCCGCGACCGGTCGTTCCAACGCCAGCTCGGCGAGCTGCTGCGCGACTACGTGGGCCGACCGACGCCGCTGTTCGAGGCGCGGCGGCTGGCCGAGCGCCTGGGCGGGGCGCGGGTCTGGCTCAAGCGCGAGGACCTCTG
The DNA here is from genome assembly GCA_964438135.1 of uncultured Thermoanaerobaculia bacterium. Taxonomy (GTDB): domain Bacteria; phylum Acidobacteriota; class Thermoanaerobaculia; order Thermoanaerobaculales; family Sulfomarinibacteraceae; genus CAYTJW01. The sequence continues at coordinate 560 of CAYTJW010000865.1, read as the reverse complement.
CCACACCGGCGCGCACAAGATCAACAACGCCGTCGGCCAGGCCCTGCTCGCCCGGCGGATGGGCAAGGGACGGGTGATCGCCGAGACCGGCGCCGGCCAGCACGGGGTCGCGGTCGCCACCGCCGCCGCCCTGCTCGGCCTGGAGTGCCGGGTCTACATGGGGTCGGAGGACATCCGCCGGCAGCGGCCGAACGTCGCCCGCATGCGCCTGCTCGGCGCCGAGGTGGTGCCGGTGGAGGCCGGCTCGCGCACCCTCAAGGACGCGATCAACGAGGCCCTGCGCGACTGGGTGACCAACGTCGCCACCACCCACTACGTCCTCGGCTCGGTCCTGGGGCCCCACCCCTACCCGATGATGGTGCGCGACTTCCAGGCCGTCATCGGCTCGGAGGCGCTGGCCCAGGTGCGGCGGGCGGCGCGCCGCCTGCCCGACCTGGTGGTGGCCTGCGTCGGCGGCGGCTCGAACGCCGCCGGCATCTTCTCGGCCTTCGTGCCGCACGCCGCGGTCCGCCTGGTCGGGGTCGAGGCGGGCGGGCGCGGCGCCGGGGCCGGGGAGCACG
>CAYTJW010000864.1:2061-2817 GCA_964438135.1 uncultured Thermoanaerobaculia bacterium | reverse complement strand
CAGCAGGGCGGCGGCGCCGGCCACCAGCGGGGCGGCCATGGAGGTGCCGCTCCAGCGGCCGAAGCGCTGCGCGTCGAGGCCCGAGTAGGCGTCGACGCCGGGCGCGGCCAGGGCGACGCTGGCGCCGTGGTTGGAGAAGTCGGCCAGGGTGGCGGTCGCGTCGGCCGCGGCGACGGCGATGACGCGGCGGTCGCGGGCCGGGAACGGCAGCTCCGAGGAGCCGGCGTTGCCGGCGCCGGCGACCAGCACCACGCCGCGGGCGGCGGCCTCGTCGAGGAGGCGGTCGAGGACCCGCGAGCGCACCTGGTACTCGAGCGACAGGTTGACGACGTCGGCGCCGCGGTCCATGGCCGCGAGCACCGCCTGGCAGATGGCGAAGGTGGTGCCGTTGCCCTCGCTGTCGAGGACGCGGTAGGGGAGGATGGTCGCCCCCGGCGCGACCAGCAGCACCAGGCCGGCGACGAAGGTGCCGTGGCCGGCGGCCTCGTCGACCAGGTCGTCCCCGTCCTGGTTGACGCCGTCGGCGGAGTCCCACGGCTGGCTGTCGCCGTCGACGTAGTCCCAGCCGCCCGCGGCGAGGCGGTGGCGGAGCAGCGGGTGGAACGGGTCGACGCCGGTGTCGACCACCGCCACCACCCCCGACGCGCTGCCGGTGACGCGGTCCCACGCGGCCTGCGCATTGACCGCCGAACGCAGCTCGCCCGCCGGCGCGCGCAGGTACCACTGGCCGACGGCCGGGCCGCGGCCGTCGGCCGG
>CAYTJW010000864.1:0-2051 GCA_964438135.1 uncultured Thermoanaerobaculia bacterium | reverse complement strand
CACCAGGGTGCCGGCGCCGGTGGTGCGCTGGTGGGCGGCCGCGAGCCCGACCGCGGTCGCCGCGGCCTGCTGGCCGTAGCTCTGGCTCGAGGGGCGGTGGTCCACGACCGGCATCCGCCGCCGGCTCGCCTCCGGGTCCTGGAACTGGTAGTTGGCCTCGACGTCCTCCACCTCGGGGTCGTCGGCGAGCTGCTGCGCCAGGTCCGGGGTCAGCGCCTCGGACCAGGTGAAGAGGTGGACCAGGGTCCCCGGCAGCCGGCCGGCGATGGTCGCCCCGTGGCGGGCCGCCACCTCTTCCGGGCTCGCCCCCGCGGCCAGCACCACCAGCGCTTCGCCCAGCGGCTGGTCGGCCGGGAAGTAGGAGCCGCCGACGCCGGTGACGAACAGGCGCAGGGCGCGGTAGTCGCCGTCGGGGAGGAGGACGCACTCGGCGCTCAGGAGCTGGCCCGGCGCGATCTCCGCCAGCAGGTCGAGGTCACCGTCGACCGGGGTGCCCGGCTCGACCAGGATGCGCTCGCCGCTCTCCAGGGTGAGCACTCCGGCGACGGGGTCGACCGTGGCGACCACGCCGCTGACCATGACGACGCCGAGGGTGTCGCCGTCGAAGCTCTCGACCGAGATCGCCAGCAGGCGCCCGTCCGGGGTCCAGGTGACGGCCACCCGAACCACCATGCCGACCTCGAGGCCGGGGTAGCCGGCCAGGGCGCCCAGCCACAGGGTGGCGGCGTCGGTCTCCACCAGCGTGACCCGGTCGAGGGCGAAGGAGGCCGGCGGCAGCAGGGCGGTGACCGTGCCCTCGAGGCTCGACGACAGGCCGCCCCAGGCACCGGGGTCGGTGTCGAGCAGCTCGACCGAGGCGGCGAGGACCTCAGTCGGGTCCGAGCCGACCGTGCCGTCGACCCGGACCGACGCCCCGGGCCGGAGCTCGTCGAGACCCTCGAGGCCGACCCAGCGGGTGGCGTCGTCGACCGCGACCCGCCACCCCTCGACGGTGGCGAACGAGCCGGTCGGGTCGACCGCGCTGACCGTGGCCGCGAACGACACCGGCCAGCCGCTGCGCGGCTCGAGGGTGAGGGAGATGGCCTGCAGGACCCCGGGCTGGCCGGTGGTCCAGGCCTCGACCCAGAGCAGGTCGCCCGGGGAGAGGTCGGCGACGGAGGCGAAGCCGACCAGGGCGGTGTCCTGGCTGACCAGGACCAGGCTGCCGTCGTCGAGGAAGACCAGGTCGGGGGGCGAAACCGCCGCCACGAAGGCGGACCGGGCGAGGAGGGTCGGCCCGGGCGGCGCCGCCAGGCGCTCCAGGCGGTCCACCTCGAACGACCCGCGCCAGCTGTCGTAGGTGCCCTCGACCGCGACCGTGTCGCCGGCCGTGAGCTCCTCGTAGCCGGCCAGGCCGACGTAGACCGTGGCCTCCTGGACCCGCGCCGTGGTGCCGTCGGACAGGACGAAGGACCGCTCCGCCGGCAGCAGGTAGGCGACCTCCCCCACCAGCGTGGCGGACGGCTCGCCGCCCTGCAGCAGCTCGACCGTCCGCGCCGCGAGCACGGTCCCGACCAGGTCGCCCTCGACCTGCACCAGGTCGCCGGGGTGGAGGTCGGTGACGGCGGCGGCGCCCAGCAGCAGCGTGGAGGGGTCGGTCGTCACCAGCACCTGGCTCGAGAGCGTGAACGACGCGGGGTCGACGACCACCTCGACGGTGTCGATGACGATCGAGAGCGAGGTGGCGGGCCGTTCCCCGGGGGCGACGGCGCCGGCGGGGGGCGCGGCCAGGAGCGCCAGCAGGGCGAGGGTGGCGAGGGGGCGTGTCACGGGGTGTCCTCCCACGGGCGGGGGTCGCCGTACAGCTGCAGGCCCGCCCACAGCGCCGGGTGGGGGTGCTCGGCCCGCAGCTCGAGCAGGGTCTGGCGCAGCGCCCCGCCCGGCCCGGCTGAGAAGAGCTGCTGGTAGAAACGGACCGCGGCGCGCCGGGCGAGGGCGTCGTCGAGCACGCCGGGGGCGGCCAGGGCGGTCTGCACGCCGCCCGCCAGCAGGGCGCGGAGCAGGCCGGCCAG
>CAYTJW010000863.1:0-2817 GCA_964438135.1 uncultured Thermoanaerobaculia bacterium | reverse complement strand
GCGGCCGGCCGGCCGGTCGCGGCATGGGCGCGGCTCGGGCAGGGCCCGGAGCTGCTCGACTCGACCACGGCTTACGGCACCGACGCGGGAGCCCACTCGGTGGGCAAGCCCGTCCGCACCGCCCGCTACACGAGCCCGGTCGAGCCGGCGCAGTGGGTCGACTCGAACCTCGACCTGATCGAGGACTCGAGCCTGGCGGTCGAGCACGAGTACGTCTACCACGGCGCGGACCGGGTCGGCCTGCTCGCGACGCGACGGACCCGGGTCGAGACCGTGGGGTCGGGGAGCGACGACAGCCCGACCTTCGAGCAGGGGTACGACTACGACCCCTGGGCCAACCTCTCGACCCTGCGCTACCCTGATCTGGTGGCAGGTGGCTGTCTACCGGTGGCCGATGACGACCCGCGGGAGCTGCGGCTGGAGTGGGACGTGGCGGGGCTGCTGGAGGTGACGCAGGCCCTTCCCTGGGGCATGCTCCGGCCGGTGGTGACCGGGCTGGGCTACGATCGCGCCTCAGGCATGACCACCGAGTGGCACACGCCGGCCGGGTGGTCGGGCGGGACCCTGGCCGACGTGGGCCACTGGCTCGAGCCGGACGGCACCCTGGCGCGGCCGCTCAGGCTGTGGGCGAGCCGGGACGGGGCGACGGTGAAGGACACCGGGTCGATGCTCTACGACGCGGCTGGGAACGTGACCGCGGTCGGGGAGTGGCAGTACCAGTACGACGCCCTGTCGCGCCTGACCTCGGCCAGCCTGGGCGTGCTGGGGACGCGCGGCTTCGGCTACGACGACCTCGGCAACCTCACCTCCTCAGGCGGCGTGGCGATCGCGGTGGACCCGGCGACCAACCGCCTCACCGGCATCGGCTACGCCTACGACACCCGCGGCAACCTGGTGTCGGAGCCGGTGGGGCCGTGGACCCGCCACAGCCGCTTCGACCTCTCGAACCGGCTGGTGGCGTCCTGGTCGTCGGACGGGGCCGCGGCGCCCGACGTCTACGGCTTCGCCTACGACGCCTCTGGCGAGCGGGTGCTCAAGTACCGCTACCGGAGCGACGGCACCCAGGACGTGGTTCAGGAGGCGACGTTCTTCCTTCGCGACGAGGGCGGCAACGTCCTGACCGAGGCGACCTGGGTCAACCAGGGCGCCGGGGTGGGCACCTGGCTGCCCTCGGTCGACCGGGTCTACCTCGGCCGCACGCCGGCCCTCCGCGTCGAGCCCCAGCTCGACGGCACCATCCGCTACGTCTCCCTCTTCACCGACCACCTCGGCAGCACCCGCGCCGAGATCGCAGGCCCCGGCTCGGACCTCGACGCCCTCACCCTCCTCGACTACTGGCCCTACGGCGAGATCGCGACCCGCGCCGGCGCCCTCCTGACCGAGAAGCACCTCTTCACCGCCCATGAGCGGGAGTTCATCGGCGAGGGGACAGGAGTCGACCCGCTCGATGGGCTGGACTACATGCACCAGCGGGAGTACACCTTCAGGCTCGGCAGGTTCCTGAGCCTCGACCCGGTCGGAGGCGACGTCGGCAGGTCGCAGAGCTGGAATCGCTACGCGTACACGTTGGGGAATCCCCTTCGTTTCATCGATCCGTTTGGGAGTGAGGAGAGCGACGACGAAGTCCAACAAGTGGTTGACGGAACGGACCTCGCGCGCCTGCTTCTTGACGATGTGAATGCCAGGGTCCTCGAGTTGAACGAGAGCATTGACAGGACGCTAGCAGAGGAGCTGGCTGCAGCCCTCCCCGTGCCCATCGAGCGCGCACCTAGTGGGACAGTCGTCTCGCTAGGTGCAACGGTTGAGGCGGGTGCGGGGCTACTCGTTGGCGGAGGGACGTACTTGAATGCCGGAGTAGGCTCTGAGGGCTTCTCGGTGTCTCTCACGGGGAACGTCGTTGTCGGGGGCATCGCTGGCGGAGGAGCAACCACCAGCATTGAGCTGTCCGCATACGATCTACCCAGTGTGTTTGGTCTTAACGGCGGAAGCGTGTCAACCGGCGGTGGAGGCGCGCTCGGCTTGGGGGCAACAGGAGAGGTCATCACTGACACAGCGGGCGAGCCGTATGGTGTAAACGTCGCGCTTGAGATCGGGACACGGGGAGGCGGCGAGGGAGGGCTGGAAGTTCACTCGAAGGTCAACAACACGAGCACCATAGTGGGCTGGAGTTCGCGGACCGGTTTCATCTGGTTCGCGCACTAGGAACTGGAGGCGAGGGTGACGTACTTAGGCTACTGCATCGCCGCATTGGCACTCCTGTCTCTGGGAGCCGGTATGTTCCGGCTCCTCGCGGTTCACCGGTCCTTTCTAAGGTACCTTGAGCGCGAGCATCCTGAGTTCCTACAAGAGGGGACAGCAGTATCAGCTCGCCTCTATCCACTCAAGAAAGGCACGATCACCTGGCTCTTGTTCCAGACGAATGACGACCTTGGCGACCCTCAAGTTGCCCAAACACGCGCGCGTATCAAGGCGCTACTCTTCTGGAACGTGGCATCAATGGTCGGGACCGCTATCATTCTGCTGATCGTCAGCCAGTTCTGCCGTAGCCCCTCGCCGTGACCAACAATGACGAGGCTTCCCCTTCCGAAAACGTGCCGCGATCGCGCATTCGGCGATTCGGGGGCGGCTGGCGGCTGGCGGCTGGCGCGAGCCGGATCCGGTACCCATCCGTGCCGGGCATGACGACATCCGTGCCAGGCTTGCTCATGTGACGATCGGCTACCAAAGGGCGACATCGGCACTTCAGCAAGCCTGGCACCGATGGCACGGGGTCGCCGACGGGTTCGACGCCGGCGGTGCGCTCGCCACCCGGGACGA
>CAYTJW010000862.1:0-2827 GCA_964438135.1 uncultured Thermoanaerobaculia bacterium | reverse complement strand
CCGCGGCGCGAAGGAGGCTGCCCGCGCCGAGCACCAGGCGCGGCACGCGCGGGGCGACGAACGGGGCGACCACCCCTACCCCTCCGGCAGCAGGCCGACGAAGTCCTCGCCGCGGCGGGGTGAGGCCATCATCCCCGCCACCGCCTCGCGCCACGCCAGGTAGTGGGCGGTCTGCTTGTGCGCCCGGGCCTCGGCCGAGCTCGCGTACGCCTCGTAGAGCACGAAACGGGTCGGGTCGGACGGGTCCTGGAGCAGGTCGAAGCGGCGGTTGCCGGGCTCGAGCACGGCCCCCTCGTGGTTGGGCCGGGTGGCGCGGATGAAGTCCTCCACCCGCTCCGGCCGCACCTGCACGTGAACCAGGGTGACATGCACGATCGCACCTCCCGGGCGTCCGCGCGGGATTATGGCAGCCTCGGCCGAAAGCGCGACAGGTGCCCTCCCCGGACCTGGTCCTCGACCTGGACCCGGGTGAGCTCGGGCCGGTCCCCTTGACCCCGGTCAAGGCCTGCCGCAGCCGCGAGCGCGATGATCTCGTCGGGGAGGCGACCATGCGGCTGCCACGGGTCCTGAAGGCGCGACGGCTGGTGCAGTGGGCCACGGCCGCCCTGGTCGCCGCCATCGGCGTCCAGTTCACCCTCTGGGTCACCGCCCAGCTCGCCGGCAGGGAGCCGCCGGTGGGGCGCCCGGCCGGGGTCGAGGCGTTCCTGCCGATCAACGCCATGCTGACCCTGCGCCACCTGCTCGCGACCGGCGTGGTCGACGGCATCCACCCCGCCGGCCTCGCCATCTTCCTCGGCGTCTGCCTGATGTCGCTGGCGGTGGCCCGCTCCTTCTGCTCCCACCTGTGCCCGGTCGGCCTGCTGTCGGAGCTCGCCGGCCGCGCCGGCGTCCGCCTCGCCGGCGCCACCCTCCGCCTGCCGCGCTGGCTCGACCTGCCGCTGCGCGGGGTGAAGTGGTTCCTGCTCGGCTTCTTCGTCTGGGCGATCTGGTGGACCATGGACGCAGCCGCGGTGGCGGCCTTCATCTCCAGCCCCTACGCCCGCGTCGCCGACGCCAAGATGTGGCTGTTCTTCGCCCCGCCGTCGCGCCTCGCCCTCGCCGTGCTCGGCGTCCTGGTCGTCGGGTCCTTCCTCGTCCGCGACCTCTGGTGCCGCTACCTGTGCCCCTACGGCGCCCTGCTCGGCCTGCTCGGCCGCCTCGCCCCGCTCAAGGTCGAGCGCGACCAGGGCCTGTGCACCGACTGCCGCGCCAGCACCAGCGCCTGCCCGGCCCGACTGCCGGTGCACTCCCTCCTTCGGGTGACCTCGGTCGAGTGCACCTCCTGCCAGGACTGCGTCGTCGCCTGCCCTCAGCGCGGCTGCCTCGAGGTGCGGGGGCCGCGACTGCCGCTGCCGCCACCCCGCCGCGCCCTGCGGCCGCTGGCCGCGGTGGCGGTGGCGGTGGCGGTCTACCTGGCGGTGGTGACCGGGTTCCGGCTCGCCGGCCACTGGCAGACCAGCGTCTCGGCCGAGGAGTACCGGCGCCGCCTGGCCGAGATCCACTCGCCGGTCTACACCCACGTCGGCGCCATGGCGCCGGCCGAGCCGGCCGGGGACGGACACCCCTCCCTTGGCCCCGGCGCCGCCGTCGGGTCGCACTGACGGCGGTACAATCGGGGCGTGGCCGACGTCCCCCAGGCGCTGCTGGCGACGCCGCTGGTCGCGGGCCTCGAGCCCGCCCTGCGCGACGCCTTCCTCGACGCCGCCCTGCGCCGTCAGCTCGAGCGGGGCCAGTTCCTGTTCCACGAGGGGGACCGGGCGGAGGGCCTGCACGTCCTCGCCTCGGGCAGCGTCAAGCTGGTCCGCTTCACGCCCCAGGGGCGGGAGATGCTGGTGCACATGGTGCGGCCCGGGCAGACCTTCGGCGAGGCCGCGCTGTTCGGCCCCGGCACCTACCCGGCGGCGGCCGCCGCGGTCGAGGCGAGCGAGGTCTGGTCGTGGCCGCGGCCGCGCCTGCTCGAGCTGCTGCGGCGCTCCCCCGAGCTGGCGCTGGGCCTGGTCGTGTCGGTCTCGGCGTGGGCCCGGCGGCTGGTGGGCCAGCTCGAGCTCCTCACCCAGCGGCGGGTCGAGGAGCGGCTGGCGGTCTACCTCCTCGGCCGCTCCGGCCGCCCCTCCCTCGCCACCGGCGACGAGGTCGAGCTGGCCGAGGCCAAGCAGCTCATCGCCGCCCAGCTCGGCACCGCGCCGGAGGTGCTGTCGAGGACCTTCCGCCAGCTCGAGGAGGACCGCGTGCTGGCGGTGCGCGGCACCACCGTGGCCATCCTCGACGGCGCCCGCTTCGCCGTGCTGGCCGAGCCGATCGAGGTGTGAGGGAGAGCGATCAGCCGTCAGCGATCAGCCGTCAGCTTCCCCCACCCACCCTTCCCACACTCCTCGGACGGACGGTGCGTGCCGCCAACGGCGGCTGCCGGTCCACCGAGCTCGCCGCCTCCCGCCCCGGCCGGGCCGGGCGGGGGAGCCGAGAGCTGAGAGCTGAAAGCTGAAAGCTGACCGCTCGAACCCCGGCTGCTACGGGATCACCAGGCGCTGACCGGGGTAGATGGTGGAGCGGCGGCCGAGGCCGTTGGCGGCCAGCAACCGGTCGAGGTCGACCTTGTGGCTGCGAGCGATGCTGGCGGCGGTGTCGCCGGCGCGGACCACGTAGCTCGACCCGCTCGGCTCCGCCGGCGCTCCGGCGGTGATGGTCAGCACCTGGCCCACCCGCAACCGGGTGCTCGGCAGGCGGTTCTGCTCCCGGATCCGGTCGACGGTGGTGCCGTAGCGCTCGGCCAGCTGCCACAGGTTCTCGC
>CAYTJW010000861.1:0-2832 GCA_964438135.1 uncultured Thermoanaerobaculia bacterium | reverse complement strand
CTGGTTGCCCCGCCACCGCCGGCGGGGCCGCTGCCGGCAGGACCGGCGGTCAAGGCCCAGCCCCTCTACCAACGGCTGTCCGCCGACCTCGAGCGGGCGCTCGCGAGCCCCGACCCGGTGGCCGCGGCCCGCCAGGTGGGCTTCCGCGCCGAGGACGGCCGGCTGCAGGTCTGGGCCGTCACCCGCGAGGGGGGCGTCGGCGAGGTCAGCTCGTGGCTCTCCTCGCGCGGCGCCAGCCGCGTCAGCTCGGCCTGGGACCTGGTCCAGGCCCACGTCGACCCGGCTCTGCTGACCGAGCTGGCCGAGCACCCGGAGGTGCTGCAGGTGCGGCGGCCGAGCTACGTCTTCGTCCCCGACCGCCAGCCCGAGCCGGCGCCGAAGACCAGCGTGCTCTACACCAGCGAGGGTGTCTCGGCGCTCAACGCCAGCGCCTGGCACGCGGCCGGCATCACCGGCCAGGGGGTGAAGGTCGGCGTCATCGACGCCGAGTTCGGCGGCTACAGCTCGCTGGCCGGCAGCGAGCTGCCGCCCGCCTCGCGCCTCCACTTCCAGGACTTCACCGGCCAGGGCGGCAGCGGCGTCCACGGCACCGCCTGCGCCGAGGTCATCACCGACGTCGCCCCCAACGTCGAGATGTGGCTGGCCCAGGTCGGGACGCCGGTCGACATCGCCGACGCCGCCAACTGGATGTACTCGAACGGCGTCAAGGTGATCTCGATGTCGCTGGGCTGGCTGTCGTGGGGGCCGGGCGACGGCACCGGCGACGCGGCCGACGTCGTCAACGACTTCGCCAACGCGGGCGGCGTCTGGGTCAACTCGGCCGGCAACTCCGCCCTGGCCCACTGGCAGGGCACCTTCTCGGACGGCAGCGGCAACGGCTACCATGACTTCGCCTCCGGCATGGAGATCGACTACGTGACCGAGGACGGCACCAACCCGGTCTGGATCTCGGCCGGGGCGGTGGTGTCCGCGGCGCTGGTGTGGAACCAGTGGACCAACCCGAACACCGACCTCGACTTCTTCCTGTACCGCTACGACGGCGTCAACAACCCCGAGCCGGTGGCGTCGTCCGAGGACTGGCAGAACGGCCAGGCCGGCCAGCGACCGGTCGAGGAGATCGCCTTCGAGATCCAGCTGGACGGCTACTACGGCTTCGCCATCAAGAGCTACGGCGGCGGGCCGGTGCCGGAGATGGAGTTCTTCAACCGCTTCGACGGCAACCCGCTCATGTACAAGTCGGAGGCGGGCTCGCTCACGCCGCCGGCCGACGCCGCCGGCGCCATCGCCGCGGCCGCCCTCGACGCGGTCACCTTCAACCTCGAGAGCTACAGCTCCCGCGGCCCCACCAACGGCCCCGGCGGCTCCCTGTCCGGCGGCTCGGTCAAGCCCGACCTCGCCTCCTTCGCCAACGTCTCCTGCGCCTCCTACGGCGCCCGCGGCGCCACCGGCGGCTTCGGCGGCACCTCGTGCGCCTGCCCGCACACCGCCGGCGCCGCGGCCCTGGCCTGGTCCGGCTACCCCAGCTACACCGCCAACCAGGTCCGCAGCTACCTGCAGAACGGCGCGGTCGACATGGGCTCCGCAGGCAAGGACAACACCTACGGCTACGGCCGCACCCTGCTCGGCAGCCCGCCCTCGAGCAGCTGCACGTACTCGATCTCGTCGACCTCGGCCAGCTTCTCCGCCTCCGGCGGCTCGGGCCAGGTCTCGGTCAGCACCCAGGCCGGCTGCACCTGGACGGCGTCGTCGGGCGTGGGCTGGGTCAGCATCACCTCCGGTTCCTCGGGCTCGGGCAACGGCACCGTCAGCTACTCGGTCGCCGCCAACTCGAGCGCTTCCGCCCGCACCGGCACCCTGACCATCGCCGGCCGCAGCCACACCGTCACCCAGCAGGGCACCGGCGGCGGCGGCAGCTACACCTACTGGGTGCCGGCCCTGGCCCACGCCTCGGGGGTCGGCGGCAGCCAGTGGCGGTCCGACCTCAGCGCCTTGAACCGCGGCGCCGGCTCGACCGGCCTCGACTTCACCTTCTACACCTCGAGCGGCACCTACACCGCCTCGGCCCAGGACACGGTCGGCGCCGGCGGCCAGGCGGTGTTCCTCGACATCGTCGACCAGCTCGACCTGGCCACCGTCGGCAACATGAAGGTCGAGTCGGACCAGCCGCTCACGGTCATGGCCCGGACCTACAACCAGTCCTCCTCGGGCACCTTCGGCCAGGGCATGGACGCCTTCACGACCGCCGACGCCCTCACCACCGGCGAGGAGGTGGTGCTGCCGTTCCTGTCCGAGAACGCCGACTTCCGCACCAACATCGGCTTCGCCAACCTGAGCACCTCGAACGCCCGGGTGAGCGTCACCCTCTACCTGCCCAACGGCACCAACCTCGGCTCGCGCAACGTCGACGTCGCCGCCGGCCAGGTCAACCAGGTGACCCAGCCCTTCAAGAGCTGGTTCAACCAGACCAACGTCCTCGGCGGCTACGCCACGGTGGAGGTGGTGTCGGGCACCGGGGTGGTCACGTATGCCTCGGTGGTGGACAACGCGACCAGCGACCCGACCACCATCAACATGAAGCGCTGAGCACATCGGGAGGGGGCGCGGCGCGGCCGCGCCCCCTCACCCCGTCACTGCCCGCTCGGCTCCAGGCCGACCGTGGCCTCGAGCCGCAGCCAGTCGCCGTCGCTCGCGGGCTCCACCCGGCTCGTCGCTTCCAGCTCGCCGAGCCCCGCTGCCAGCGCCAGCAGGCCGTCGACCCGCGCCACCCGGCCGGCATCCTCGCCCTCCGCTGCCCACGCCCGCACCGCCGTGGCGAGGACCCGGGCGAGGGCG
>CAYTJW010000860.1:0-2835 GCA_964438135.1 uncultured Thermoanaerobaculia bacterium | reverse complement strand
CGACAGCACCGTACCGTAGCTCAGGTTGCGGACGATCAGGTGCCCCCCCCGCCAGATCATCAGCCACGCCAGCAGCAGGCTGCCCACGGTCAGGGGCAGGAGCAGGTCGAGGCCCCGCTCGAGCAGCCACGCGCCGCGCGACCGCAGCGCCAGCCACGGCAGCAGCGGCCAGGCCAGGTTGAGGAGGCCGAGGGCGCGGAAGCAGTGCTCGACCTGGTCGTAGCGGAGCAGGACGGCCAGGGTCGCCCAGTCGTGGCCGACGCGCGCCAGGTCGAGGTAGTACCTCCAGATGAACGGCGGGAGATCGTCCCTCGCCGCCGGGTCGCGCAGACCGCGGACGCACAGCGCCAGGTCGGTGTCGAGGTGGGGGTCGCGGAGGAGCCGCTCCAGGTTCTCGCACCGGAACGCCCGCAGCTCCTCGGGCGAGTGACGGCCGCGCGCCTCGAGCGCGCACTCGAGCCACGGCCGCGGGTCGCCGAGCCACTCGGCGCCGGCCACGACGTCCTTCGGCCCGCCGGCGCGGGGGGGGTCGGCGGGGGGCGGGTCCGCGCCCCCCGGCTGTTAGTGGGCGCGCGCGCCCCCGGCCGCCGGCAGGACCGTCCCGAGCCGGCGCAGCCGCGGCCGGAGCAGGCACAGCGCCGCCAGCGGCAGGAGGCTGAAGGCGACCGTGCCGTGCGCCAGCAGGGCGAGCGTGGCGGCGGAGGAGGCGAGCAGGGTCTCGGCGCCGGTCAGCCGGCGGCGCTCCCGCCAGGCGAGGGCGATGGGCGCCAGGGCGGCGAGTGAGAGCGCCGCGGCGATCATCTTCGGCCACAGGTAGACGCTGTTGTGGTACGCGAAGCCGCTGGCCCCGGCCACCAGCACGGCGTAGGTGGCGCGGCCGCGGCCGTGGCCGAGCGCCCAGGCCGCGGCCCACAGGCCGACCACCCACTGCACCTGCAGCGCCACCCCGACCGCCAGGCCGACCACGCCGACGCCGAACAGGGGCGCCAGCGGCCAGAACCACAGGATCGCCCCGGCCTGCAGCGGCGGCCGGTCGCTGAACCGCCAGCGGCCGAAGTTGACGTCGCCGCGCAGGGGCTCCCGGCGGGCGACCGCGGCGGCGAGCTTGACCGGGATCAGGGAGTCGACGTCGCGGGTCGCGACCCAGTACAGCGAGGCGGCCGGGTCCTCGCCGACGCCCCGCACGAACCAGCTCGGCACCGCCTCCACCCCGCCGTGCAGCGAAACGAGGCCGGTGTAGAGCAGACCGAGGAAGAGCGCGAGGAGCGCCGGGGTCGTCAGCAGGCGGCGCACCCCCCCTTCGCCCCGGCGCCAGTGCGCGACCACGGCCGCGGCACCGGCGACGAGCGCCCCGCCCGACGCGCACCAGCCCAGCGCCGGGTGGGCGAGCCAGGCCCAGAACACCAGGTAGGTCACCGCCGCCGCGGTCACCAGGGCGAGCAGGTCGAGCAGCGGCCCGGCCACGCCGGACCGACCCCACAGCGCCCGCGCGGCGGCGGCGGCGGGCAGCCAGAAGAGGGCGAACACCAGCAGGTAGCAGAGCAGCAGCGAGGCGACTACCATCGCCCGGCCCTGCCCCGCCCCGGCCGCGCTCGCCCGGTGGTCGTGGTCCGTTGGTCCGCCGGCGGCGGCATTGGCGTCGACATCGGTCGATTGTAGCGGTATGCCCCCGAGCCGGTGCTGCACTCCCCTCGCCGTGCCGGGGATCCTGCCCAGCCTGCTCGCCCGCAAGCCGCTCGCCGCGCTGCAGCACGACGGCGAGGCGACCCGCCTCGAGCGGACGCGGGCGGCCTGGGACCTGCTCGGCCTCGGCATCGGCACCCTGTTCGCCTTCGCCATCGTCTCGGCCGGGGTGATCGTGCTGCGCCGCACCGACCCGGCCGCACCCCGCCCCTTCCGGGTGCCGTTGGTGCCGTGGCTGCCGATCGTCGCCGTCGGCGCCTGCCTGTTCCTGGCCGCCGGCCTGCCCCTGGTCACCTGGCTCCGCTTCGCCGTCTGGCTGCTGGCCGGGATGCTGGTCTACTTCCTCTACGGCCGCCACCGCTCGACCCTGCGGCGCTGACCGGGGCCCGGCCGCGGTCCCGGGCCGGCGCTCAGCGCCAGTCGCCCAGCACCACGAACGGCGCCCAGTGCCAGGGGTGGGTTGCGTCCAGCGGCTCGCCGCTCGAGTCCGCCACCGGCCCGGCCAGCAGCTCGAGCATGGCCGCGCGCAGCGCCTCCGCCGTCGCTGCTCCACCGCCGAGGTGACGGTAGAAGCGGCGCATCAGCTCGGCGGTGGAGCGGTCGCCGACCTGCCACAGCGACGCCACCACGGTGCGCGCGCCCGCCAGCTGGAAGGCCTGCGCGAGCCCCATCAGGCCCTCGCCGGCCACCTCCTTGCCGGTGCCGGTGTCGCAGCCGGACAGCGCCACCAGGCCGCCGCCGAGGCGGACCTCCTCGAGCACCTCCCACGCCTGCAGCAGGCCGTTGTCGCGTCCCGGCTGCGGCTCCTCGGGCAGGCTCAGCACCAGCGCCGACTCGAGCGGGAAGAGCTCGTCGACCACTCCGTGGCAGGCGAAGTGGAGGATTCCGGCCTGGCGCGGCACCTGCTTGGCGCGGGTTTCGGTCGCCTCGGCCCCCAACCAGGCCCGGGTCGCGCCGGGGAAGGCCCGCGCCAGGTCCTCGACCTCGCGCCGGGTGGCGGGCAGGGGCGCCAGCCAGGAACCGCTCCGCAGCGCCGCGAGCGGCCAGGCGGGGGCCGCCCGGGTCGGGTCCGGTCGGGGGCAGCTCGGGTCGCCGAAGGCCTCCACCGAGCCGGCCGCGGCACCGGCGCGGTCCCGGGCCAGGCGGGCGAAG
>CAYTJW010000859.1:0-2837 GCA_964438135.1 uncultured Thermoanaerobaculia bacterium | reverse complement strand
CGGCCCCCTGCGCCTGACCCTGCCGGCCGGCGCCCTCGACCGCGACCGGGAGGTGACCGTCTACGCGGCGACCGCGCCGCCGCCGAAGCTCGAGGTCATGGTCTTGGGCGACGACCGGCTCCGCCCGCTCGAGACTCTCGCCGCCTGGGAGGTCGACCTCGGCCCCGACGCCGGGCTGCTGCGGCCGCCGGCCGAGCTGAGCCTCGACCTCGCGGCGGCGGGGCTCGACGGCGCCGCCGCGCTCGTTCCGGTCGGCAGCTTCGACGGCCGCACCTGGTCGCGGCTGCCCTTCCGCCAGGAGGGGCACCGGCTGCTCTTCTCGACCCCCCACTTCTCGACCGTCAGCGTGCTCGGGCTGTCCTGGACCGGCCTCGCCGAGGCGGGCGCGGTCGTCGGCCCGCCGGCCGCGGCCGTCTTCCTGTTCGTCTACCGGGAGACCGAGCTGCCGGCGTACTTCGCGCAGTTCGCCCCCTACGTCAACTTCCTCCCCACCGACCCGGAGGGCTTCGAGGTGTGGTGGAGCACGTCGTTCCCGGGCCTCTCTCCCTCGACCGGCCTCAAGGTCGGCAGCGACCAGGCGGACTACAACCGCCGGCACCGGGACATCTACCTCAGGTACCGGGAGAGACCCGGGTGCGCCAGCGCCGACCCGCGCGACTGGCCGCCGGAGGAGAGCCGAGCCTGCAGCGCCGAGCAGCGCCGGCTCGCGCTCGAGATCTACGTCCCGGACAGGGTTCGCGCGCTGTACGAGCCGCTCACGTACGCCCGCGACTACCTGGTCGGGCGCGACTTCCAGATGCCGACCCTGCCCCTGCCGGTGTACTACGCCCCCAGCCTGGGCGGCGACCCCGGGGTGCTCCAGAACCCGTTCTCCGGCCGCCGCTACATGTTCCTCGGCGCCGACCAGCAGCAGCCGGTGCTGTGGACCACCGCCCTGCACGAGACCTTCCACCACGTCCAGACCGGCTACGTCTGGTTCGACCGCGACGCCAACCTGCCCCTGATGGAGGCGTCGGCGCTGCTCCTCGAGCGCGAGGCGGCGCCCGTCTACCGGGCGGCCGGCAAGCCCTTCAACCCGACCGAGGGCCTCGGCCTGGCCCAGCTCGCCGCCCTCCACAACGGCTTCGACGGCCCGGTCACCTGGAACGAGCGGCCGGTGCGCCGCCTCGGCTACGGGCTGACCTGGTTCCTCGAGTACCTGCGCGAGGCGACCTCCGGCGACGAGGTGGAGAGCCAGATCTTCCACCCGCGCCTGCTCGAGGCGTGGGCCTCGTCCGGGTGGGACTCCCTGAGACCGGCGTTGACCTGGGCCTCGGGCGGTGACGAGAGCACGCTGCGCACCGCCTGGCGCGGCTTCGCCCTCGACAGCGTGCTGCCCGACCTCGAGCACGACGCGGGCGCGAGGGGCCCCTGGGGACGCCTGTATGGCTGCTCCCCCTTCGAGGACGTGCCCTACCGCTCCACGGTGCTCGGCAACCCGGAGCCGTTCCCGGTGCTGTACGGCTACGGCCCGACGGCGCTCGACTTCGCCGCCGAGCCCCTGATGCTGTTCCGGGAGCCGCGGCTGCGGCCGTGGTCGATCCAGTTCTACCGCGTCCAGCCGCTGGCGCGGCCGGACGCCCAGCTGGTGGTGCGGGTGCCGAGGGTGCACGAGGTGGCGGGCGGGCCGCGCCTCGACGTGCTCTACCGCGAGGCGGCCGCCGACGCCAAGGCCAGCATGGTCTCGGCCGCCGACCGGGCCCCGGCCAGCTCGGACGCGGCCTGGGCCGCGTTCCCCTTCGACCGCGAGCGCTTCCTCTACCTGGTCGACAGCGGCGCGGTCGGCGGCTGGACGGCCTTCCCGCCGGTGGCCGCCATGGTGCTCGAGCCGCCGACCCACGTCACGCTGCAGGCCCAGGGGGGCGTGGCGACGGTGTCGTGGGTGCACTCGCCGCTCGCCGCCGCCCCGGGCGCGGTGCCGGTCTCCACCCGGGTGCGGGCGGCCGGCGGCCCGGCCTGGACCAAGCTCGTACCCCTGCCGGCGACCTCGGTCTCGATCGCACCGGAGGACGCCGGGGGCCAGGCGGTGGGCGAGGCGCTGGTGGCGACCGTGATCCAGATCGGCGAGGACGCGGGCGGTGAGCCGGTCTTCCTCGCGAGCCCGGAGGTGGCCGCGTCGGCCCTCAACATGGTCGGCCCGCACCTCTTCACCCTGCAGGTCCAGACCGGGCCCGAGGACACGACCTGCACCGACCGCAACGCCCCCCTCGTCCGGATCACGGGCAACTGCGCGTCGATGGAGGTCACCATCGACCGGGGCGGGCACTTCACGTTCGCGTCGGACCCGGCCTTTCCCCCCCTCTGCACGGGGGAAGGGACGGTCCAGCGCGGCCGCCTGCGGCTCACCGGCACGGTCAGCGAGGAGCAGAAGAGCGGCGCCGGTGGCGACTACAGCGCCTACACCATGCACTGCTCCTTCGACGGGGAGGTCCAGCTGCAGGCCGCGGTCGGCGAGGGCGGGGCCACGGCGCGATCGGGCCTGAGCGCCACCTGCGGCTCGCAGGTCGACCAGCGGGCGCTCGAAGGCGTCGGCGGCGGCAACTGGGAGACGGTCGAGCGGCACCAGACCTGTACCGCCACCGGCACGGTCTCCGCCGGGTTCTCTCCGCGGAGCGCGCGCTGAGCGGGGCGCGAGGGGGTCTTCCATCCAGCCGCTGTCCAGGCGCCACGCCGGCCAGGCGAGGGCAGAGAGGACGAGGGACCCGTGACGCCTCCCGGGCCCGCGCCAACCCGGCCGCCGCCGTCCCCCGCTCCGGCCGCGGCCGCGCCGGCGCAGCGGCCGCAGCCGCCGGCGGGCG
>CAYTJW010000858.1:0-2851 GCA_964438135.1 uncultured Thermoanaerobaculia bacterium | reverse complement strand
CCAGGTCGAGGGTGGAGGAGATCGCCGCGTCCTCGAGGCGGGCGAGGTCCGGGGCCGACAGGCCGAGGTCCTCGGCCGCCCGCAGCTCGACCAGGCGGCCGCGATAGCCGGGCAGGAACACCTCGGCCGGCGCCGGCGCCTCGGCCAGCCGGGAGCGGACCTCGGCTGCTCGCTCCTGGATCTCGCGCGCCACCTTGCGGCCGACGCCGCGGATGGCCGAGACGGTGTTCTGGGGCAGGTCGAGGAGGTCCGAGACCGTCGTCACGCCGGCGCGGTCGAGGGCGTTGCGGGCCGCGGGCGTGAGCTCGAGGAGCTCGACCGAGGCGTCGCGGCTGAGTGGGCCGGTCGGCGGTTCGGAGGGCTTCCGGCGGTCGGGTTTTACCGGGATGGCCGGGGTCGCGAACACGGCCGCCCAGGCGGCGCGCAGCTCCTCGGCCGAGGCGTGGCGGGCGGCGGCGTCGGGGGCGAAGGCGCGGGTGAAGAACGTCGTCAGGCGGTCGCGCAGGGCGGCGTCGAACCGCTCGGCCTCGACCCGCACCCGGTCGCCGTCCTCGAGCGCGGGCCGCACGCCGGTCAGCATCTCGTGCAGGGTGACCGCGGCCGCGTAGCGGTCGGCGGCGGCGTCCCATGCGCCACGCCGGGCGAGGAAGGGGTCGCGGTAGGAGGGGGTGCCGGCGGTGACCGCCGTAGCCGGCAGCTTGGCCAGGGAGAAGTCGAACAGCAGCAGGTGCACGGTCTTCTTCTGCTCGGGGGTGAAGCCGAGGTTGCCGGGTTTGATGTCGCGGTGCTCGACGCCGCGCTCCTCCAGGTACTGGAGGGCCGAGAGCAGGTCATCACCGAACCGACGGGCGAGGTCGAGGCTCAGTGTGCCCTCGGCGCGCAGGCGGTCGGCCAGGGTACGCTCGCCGGCGAAGTCGAGCAGCAGGCAGAGGCGGCGGCCGAAGGTGAGCAGGCCGCGGGAGCCGACGATGGAGGAGTGGCGCAGCCCCTCGACCACCGCCGCCTCGCCGCGCAGGCGCTCGGCGCAGCCGTCGTCGTGGGGGACCTTGAGGGCGTAGTCGCGGTCCTCCCGGCGCACCTGCAGGACACGGGCGGTGCTGCCCGAGCCGAGCTCGCGGACCACCACGTAGCCGCGCTCGAGGGTGGCGCCGGGCTGGGCGCCGTGGGGGTCGGCGACGGTGGTGCCGGAGGCCGCCTCCGGGGAAGTGGCCGCCTCCAGCACGTCGTTGAGCCAGGCCATGGCGCTGTCGTGGCGGTCCGCGGGCCGGCGCGAGGTGGCCAGGGCCACGGCCGCGTCCAGGTTGGGCGCGAGGTCGTCGCGCACCGCGGCGGGGCGGAGGCCGTCGTGCTCCCTGAGGCGCTCCTCGCGCTCGCGGATCGACTCGGCCGGGGCGCGGCCGGTGAGCAGGAAGTAGGCGATGGCGCCGAGGCCGAAAACGTCGCTCGCCTCGGTCGCCTTGGTCGGGTCCTGCAGGACCTCGGGCGCAAGGTAGACGAGGTCGGTCTCCTGGGCGAGACCAGTCAGGTGCGAGGTGGCGGTGGCGGCGGTCGAGGCCGCGGCGAGCTGGAAGCCGTGCAACCTGACCTCGACCCGGCCCTCGGGCGAGCGGCGGACCAGGACCGAGGCGGGCGAAAGGGCGCGGTGGAGCACGCCCTGGCGGTGGCAGTAGGCGACCGCCTCGGCGAGCAGGCGGACGATCTCGAGCCGGTCGTCGAACGGCAGGTCGGGCTGGACCCCGAGCAGGGTGTCGAGGCGGATGCCCTCCTCGAACGGCTCGAACACCAGCGCCGGACCGAGCGGGCCTTCCGGCACGTAGTCAT
Organism: uncultured Thermoanaerobaculia bacterium; assembly: GCA_964438135.1. Lineage (GTDB taxonomy): Bacteria > Acidobacteriota > Thermoanaerobaculia > Thermoanaerobaculales > Sulfomarinibacteraceae > CAYTJW01. Next base: position 1,030 of record CAYTJW010000858.1, on the reverse strand, counting down.
GGCAGGCGAGGATGGCCGGCTGCTCGCCGAGCTTGGTCAGGACCTCGGCCTCGCGACGGGCGGCGCGCTCGAGCTGGCCCTTGCGCTCGACCGTGGTCGCGCGCGGGACGAGGTAGCTGCGGACCCGCGCCCGGCGGCCCTCGATCGTGTCGTGGCGGGCGAGGTGGTCCTGCCAGCCCGGTCCCTCGGCCACCTCGGCCTCGAGGCGGTAGTGGCCGACCAGGCGCTTGACGCTGCTCGGGCGGACGCCGATCGCGTGCAGCGCCGCCTCGACCGCGCGCATGAGCGGCCGGTTGACGCGGCCGCGGGGCTGGGCGCCGGGGTAGGTGGCGTGGGTGAGAGCCGGGATGACGCCGTGGCGACCGACGACGTGGCTGCGGGCGGCCTCGGGCAGGCGGTTGACCAGGGTCTCGTGGGACAGGAACACCAGCGGCTCGACCCAGGGGCACTGGTCCTGCGGCATCTCCCGCCGCAGGAGCCCGCCGAGGATGCGCGCCTTCTGGTTGGTCAGGTGGTAGGGGTTCTCGAGTGGCCGCTGGCGGCCCTCATGGGTGAAGGTCCAGTCGCGCACGTCGCCGGTGAGGACGCCGGGGTGGCTTTTGACCTCGACCAGGTAGAGGGCGTGGTAGCCGAGCACCAGCAGGTCGAGCTGGTACAGGCGGCCGGTGGTCGGGTCCTGCAGCTCGTGCAGGGGCCACGACTGGTAGGGGTCGACGTCCGGCAGGCCCTGGTGGACGAGGTCCACCGCCTCCCGCTCCCAGGGGTAGTCCGTCTCCGCGCCCTGGTGGATCCGCGTTCGGGACAGCGCCACGGCCCCTCCCTCCTAGCCCCGGCCCGGGGCGAGCGCGGCGGCGAAGGTCCGCGCGTGGTGGGTGGCGTCCTGCGACAGCAGCGCCTGGTCGACGCCGCTCGAGCAGACCGCGGCCAGGACCTCGGCCGGCCGGCCCGGCTCGAGCGGGTTCACGAGCGGCGCCGGCCGCTCCGCGCCGAGGAACACCGCCGCCAGTCCGGCGAGCTGGCGCTGGCGCGG
>CAYTJW010000857.1:0-2859 GCA_964438135.1 uncultured Thermoanaerobaculia bacterium | reverse complement strand
AGCGGCGACGCCGCCCGGCACGCGGTCGGGGTCGCCCTGCTGGCCACGGTGGCGGTGGCCGGCTACCGCGTCGCCGACGGCGGCAGGGCCTGGTCCCTGTGCCTGGCCATGAGCCTGGCGGCCACGGCCCTGTCGGCTCCCTTCCTGGTCGCCCTGGTGCGACAGGGGCACCGCTCGCCGCTGCTGGTGCCGGCTCTCCTGGTCGCCACCGCCGCCCACGCCGGCCGGCCGCTGCTCGCCCTCGCCCTCCTCGGCGCCACCCTGGCCGTGGTGCTGGCCCAGCTCGTCGCCCACACCGCCCTCTTCGCCCAGCTCCTCGACCAGTTCTACCGCCGCCCGGCGGTGATGCTGCTCTCGTCGTTCGTGCTCCTGATCGCGGTCGGGACGCTCTTCCTGAGCATGCCGGCGAGCGCCGCCAGCGGCCGCGCCATCTCCGCGATCGACGCCCTCTTCACCTCCACCAGCGCCGCCTGCGTCACCGGTCTGGTGGTCCTCGACACGGCCCGCGACCTGTCGCCGTTCGGCCAGGCCGTGGTCCTGCTGCTGATCCAGGTCGGCGGCCTCAACATCATGGTGATGTCCACCTTCGCCGCCATCCTGCTCGGCCGCGGCATCGGCCTGCAGGGCGAGCACGCCCTGGGGGAGATGCTCGACCTCCAGCCGTCCACCTCCGGCACCCGTCTGGTGCGGTTCATGGTCGGCTCCACCCTCGCCGTCGAGTGCGTCGGCGCCGCCGTCCTCGCCGCCCTCTTCCTCCGCCACGGCGACCGCGCGGCGGCGGCCATCTGGCGGGGGACGTTCCACTCCGTGTCGGCCTTCTGCAACGCCGGCTTCGCTCTCCAGTCCGACAACCTGGTCGGCTTCCGCCACGACCCCGGGGTGCTGCTGGTGATCGCCGCCCTCGTCGTCATGGGCGGCCTCGGCTTCGCCGTCCTCTCCCTGTCCTGGCGGCGGCTGCGGGGCGGGCGGCGGTCGGGCCTCGCCCTCCAGGCGCGGGTGGTGCTGTGGGCGACCGCGGCGCTCGTCGCCCTCGGCACCGTCTTCTTCCTGCTCGTCGAACGCCACCGCACGCTGGCCGGGCTCGAGCCCGTCGACGGGGTGGTGAACGCCCTCTTCCAGAGCGTCACCACCCGCACCGCCGGATTCAACTCGGTCGACCTGGGCCTGCTGCAGCCGGCCTCGGTGCTGCTGGTCATGGTGCTGATGTTCGTGGGCGCCTCGCCCGGCGGCACCGGCGGCGGCATCAAGACCACGACCATGGTGGTCCTGCTGTCCGCCATCCCGGCCATCGCCCGCGGCCGGGACGCGGTGGTCATCGGCTCCCGTCGCGTCCCTCTCGAGACCATGTACCGCAGCGCCGCCATCGCCGCCATTGCCGCCCTGGCAGTGCTGCTCGGCGCCACCCTGTTGCTGCTCACCCAACCACTGCCGTTCGACTCCCTGCTGTTCGAGGCGGTCAGCGCCTTCGGCACCGTCGGCCTGTCTCTGGGGGCCACCACGGGCCTCGACGACTTCGGCCGGCTGGTGGTCGCCGGCCTCATGCTGGCGGGTCGCGTCGGCCCGTTGAGCCTGGCCCTGCTCCTCGGTCGCGACACGGTCGGACGGGTCGGGTATCCTGAGGCGCGGATCATGGTTGGCTAGGGGGGAGGCATGGCCGGGGAGCACGTGGTCATCGGTCTTGGCATTTTCGGGCGCACCGTCGCCCTCGACCTGACCCGCCTCGGCCAGTCGGTCGTGGCCATCGACCTCGACCGGGACACGGTCCAGCGCGAAGGCGAGTCCTTCGGCGCGGTCGTGTGTGCCGACGCCACCGACGAGGCGGTGCTGCGCGAGCTCGGCCTGCAGCGGGCCGCGTGCGTCGTGGTCGCGATCGGCGCCGAGGGCCGCGAGGCGTCGATCCTGGTCACTGCCCTGCTGCGCCAGATCGGTGTCACGCGGATCGTCGCCCGGGCGGTGAGCGACCTGCACGCGCGGGTGCTGCTCGCGGTCGGCGCCCACGAGGTCGTCAACCCCGAGGCCGAGATGGCCGCGCGGCTGGCCCGCCGGCTGGCGCAACCGGGCGTGCTCGAACGCCTCGAGCTCGGCTCCGAAGCCCAGCTGGCCGAGCTCCTGGCCCCGGCTGCGTTCGTCGGTCGCACCCTGGTCGAGCTCGACGTCCGCCGCCGGCACGGGGTCTCGGTCGTCGCCCTGCGCCGGGCCGGCGCGGTGCGGGCCACCGTCGACGGGGCGGAGCGGCTCGAGGCAGGCGACGTGATGGTCGTCATCGGCGCGCCGGCGGCCGTGACCCGCCTGGCGGCCATGGTGTGAGACCGTGAACCTCCGCGCTCGACTGGTCCTGGGGTACGCCTTCCTGGCGGCGCTGGTGGTGACGAGCAGCGTCACCGCCGCCCTCGGCTACTACCGCCTCGGCAACGGCATCGAGCTGTTGCTGGCCGACAACGTCGCCAGCATGCGGGCGGCGATGACCATGCTCGAGACCCTCGAGCGCCAGGACCGGCAGCTGATGGCGGCGCTGCTCGGCGAGGAGGGCGCCGCGCGGGAGCTGGAGGGGAGCCGCGCCGCCTTCCGCGCCGCGCTGGAGCGGGCGCGCGGCAACGTGACGGTGGCAGGTGAGGCCGGGCTGGTCGAGGGGGTCGAGGCGAGCTTCGCGGCCTATTGCGCGGCCAGCCAGAGCCTGCTGGCCGTGCCGAGCGAACGGCTCCTGGCAGCCTACAAGGCCGACGCGTCACCCCCTTTCGAGCGGACCAAGGCAGGCATCCGAGCACTGCTCGAGCTCAACCAGGGGGCGATGGTCGACGCCAGCCGCCGCTCCGAGCGGCTGGCCGCGGCGCGCGCCGCCGGGCACGGGCTGCTGGTGGC
>CAYTJW010000856.1:0-2859 GCA_964438135.1 uncultured Thermoanaerobaculia bacterium | reverse complement strand
CTCGGGATGACAGGGGTTTTGAAACAGGCTCAGCTGTCAGCTCCCCCACCCGCCCTGCGGCGAGAGGTGGTCGGGCCGTCGGCCACCCGGGCGCATGGCTCACGGGCCCTCGAGCCACTCCCCCGACGCCCGGTACTCGGTCTCGAACGCGTCGCGCTCCACCACCACGGCCAGCCCCTGGTGAGGCCCGTCCGGGCAGTAGCCCGAGTGCGGCGCCGCCACGCACACCGGCACGCCGGGCGCGAGCGGCACCTCGCGCAGCTCGCCGCCGTCGGCGACCACCAGGGTGAGGCGGCCGCGGACCAGGAGGAAGACCTCCGGGCAGGTGTGGCGCTCGAGCTCCGCCACCTCCTCCGCCCGGGCCAGGGCCGGCGAGTAGTAGCCGACCCGCCAGTGCCCCCGGTCGCCGCCCACCACCCGCCACACCGCTGCCGGCGGCGCCACCCACGCCTCCACGGCCGGCCGGGGCGGCTGCTCGCCGGTGGGCGTGTCGACGCGCACCCGCCTCACGCCGCCTCCTGCGGGCGCACGCCGCGCAGCCACTCGCGGACGATGCGGAGCAGGAAGCGGCTGCCGTGGCGGACCACCCGCGACTTGACCGCGCCACCGGCCCGGGAGCGCTCGTGGCTCGGGACCTCGACGATGCGATAGCCCTTGCGCAGGGCGTTGGCGATGATCTCGATCTCGATCTCGAAGGCGCGCGAGGTGTAGGCGAAGTCGGTGAACACGTCGCGGCGGAGCGCCTTGTAGCCGTTGAGCGCGTCCGACAGGTAGCGCCCGGTGGCGAGCCCCATGGCGGTGGACAGGAAGATGTTGCCGAGAGCCCGGACCGGCGTGTACTCCTCGCTGCCGCCGATGATGCGCGAGCCGATCACCAGCCCGACGCCGCCGGTCATGGCGCCCAGCAGCAGCGGCAGGTCCTCGGGGCGGTGGGAGTAGTCCGCGTCCATCATCACCAGCACCTCGCCAGCGGCCGCCGCGAAACCGACCCGCAGGGCGGAGCCCTTGCCGTTGCGACCTGGGTTCGCCACCACCGCGGCGCCGCACCGCCGCGCCACCTCGGCGGTCGCGTCCGTGGAGTGGTCGTCGACCACGATCACCTCGAGGCGCCGGCCGGCCAGCCGGGGACGCGTCGCCTCGATGTCCCGCAGCACCAATGGCAGGGTGACCTCCTCGTTGCGCGCCGGGACGACGACGCTGACGACGCTCTCGGCCGTGCTGCTCACCGAGGGAGTCTAGCGGAATCACCCCCGCCGGTCGAGGTGCGGACCGACCCGGCCGGCGACGACCCGACCGGGACGCGGACCGGCGCGGCGGGGCGGCGGCGGGCGGGAGGACCGGCCTCCCGGCCACGGCCGGCTCAGCCCCGGAGCACCGCGTACATGGACAGGCCGAAGTTGGTGCGGCCGAGGCGGGCCTCGGCGAAGTGGCGGCCGAGCAGGTGGCGCAGCGACTCCTCGGTGCAGGGCGAGACGTGGTCGGCCCAGCGCCGGGTGAGGAGGCGGTGCGCCCGCTCGGCCAGGACCCAGCGCGCCGAGTCGTAGGGCGGCGTGAAGACCACGCCGACGCCGCCGGGCCGCAGCACCCGGCGCACCTCGGCGACGAGGAGCCGGAGCTCCTCCAGGTGCTCGACCACGTCCACCATGACCAACCCGTCCACCCCGCCCGACGCCAGGGGCAGCGGCCGTTCGAGGTCCGCGGCCGCCGCCGCCAGACCCCGCTGCCGGCACATCCCGAGCAGGGCCGGGTCGTGGTCGAGGCACAGCACCCGCTCGAAGCCCGCCCGGCGCAGGCCGAAGGCGATGCCGCCCGCTCCCGCCCCGAGGTCGACCACCACCGCCGCGCGGCCGAGCGGCGCGAGGGCGCGCCGGATCACCCTCAGCTTGGCCAGGTCGAGCCAGCGGAACAGGAACGCGTTGCGCCGCGACCGGTAGTAGTCGTCGAACCGTGCCCGCGGGCGGTGGCGGTCGCCTGGCGCCATACCGGGGATGCTAGCATCGCCGCGAGATGCCGGAGCGCGCCGACCGGGTCGTGCTGGTGGCGGTCCTCGCCGTGGTGGCGACGGTCGCCCTGCTGCTGCCGCAGCTCGACCGCTTCGCCTCGCCCGGGCCGGTGTTCCTGGTCGTCCTCGGCCTGCTCTGGCTGGCCGTCTTCACTGCCGCCTGCGCCGGCCTGGGCTGGCCGGTGGCGCGACTCCTCGCGGCCGCGAGCAGTGACTCGCTCGACGGCTGGGTGGTGGCCCTGGCCACCGGCGCCGGGGCTCTCACGGCGCTCGCCTGGCTGCTGTCGCTGCTCCACCTGCTCCGGCCCGCGCCGCTGCTCGCCGTGCTCGCCGCGGCCGCCCTGGCCGGCGCCTGGAGCCTCGCCCGAGGGCGCACGCCCTGGCCCGAAGGCGTCACCCTGCCCGCGCCGGCGCTCGCCGCCGCGGCCGTGGTCGGCGGCTGCACCTTCCTCACCGCCCTCACCCTGGCCCCCCTCTACGACCAGTGGCACCAGCACCTGGGCTTCCCCTACCAGTGGCTCCGCCACGGCAGCTACTCCGTGATGCCGCGCAACTTCTACAGCCTGATGCCGGCCAACATGAGCCTCCTCTATGGCTACGCCCTGGCGGCGCTGGGCCCGTGGGCGGCCCAGCTGGTGCACTGGTGGATGGGCGCCCTGGCGGTCGCCGGGGTCGCCTGCCTCGGCCGTCGTCTCGGCGGCGACGCGGCGGCCGGCTGGGGCGCCACCCTGTTCCTCGCCACGCCGACCACGGCCGCCCTGGCCACCACCGCCCTGTCCGACCTCGGCATCGCCGGCTGGGGCGCAGCGGCCTGGGTGGCGGTCGTCAGCGTCGCCGCCGCGGGCTGCGCCTCGGCC
>CAYTJW010000855.1:0-2867 GCA_964438135.1 uncultured Thermoanaerobaculia bacterium | reverse complement strand
GGCGTCGCGGCGGCGACGGTCGCGGCCGACCGCGGCTCGGTCCGTCTGGACGGCTGCGTCGGCGCCACCACGCTCGACCTCGCCGGCGCATCGGCCGAGGTCACCTCCCACCGCGGCGGTCTCACCCTGCGCGGCCGGGGCGCCGACCTCAGCGCTGCCACCGTCGAGGGGCCGGTCGACGCCCGCCTCGAGGGGGGCAGCCTGGCGCTGCGCGACTCCAGCGGGATGCTGAAGGCCGTGCTCGCCGAGGCGTTGCTGCAGATGGACGGCTGGCGGGGCCAGGTCAGCGTCCAGGGCAGCGGCTCGAGCGAGGTGCTGCGCTCGCGCGGCGCCGGCCTCTCCGTCACCGGCCAGGCGCTCGACCTCCGGGTCGACGACTGGGCCGGGGCGGTCACGGTCGCCCTCGACGGCGGCGCGGTCACCGGCGGCGGCTGGTCGGGCCGCTGCGACGTGCGGCTCAAGGGCGGCGCCACGGCCGACCTCGACGGCGTCGGCAACGAGCTCACCGTCACCGCCGAGGCCGACTCCTCGGTCACCCTGTCCCAAGTCGGCGGTCAGCTGCGGGTCACCCTCACCGGCGCCCGCCTCGAGGCGACCGACGTGGCCCACCTGACCCTGGTCGCGACCGACGCCGAGGTGGTGGCGACCGGGGTCAACCGGGTCGAGAGGCTGACCGCCACCGCCTCCACCCTCGACCTCGACCTGTCGAACGTGCGCGCGCGCTTCGCCGTCGACCTCAACGCCGACACCTCCGCCTCGCTCCGCCTGCAGAGCCCGTGCCTGGTCAGGGTGCGCGGCCCGGGCGGGTCGTTCGGCAACCGGGCGCGGGTGTCGGGCTGCGAGCTCCGGCTCGACCAGCAGACCCAGGGCTCGCGCCAGCGCAGCCTGGACGGGGAGCCGCCGGTCGCGGTGCTGGCGACCCTGGCCGAGACCGCCACCCTGGACGTGACCGGGACGTACTGAGGCCTCGCCGAGCCGGCGGAGCGAGCGGCGCCCGGGAGGCCGTCCGAGCCACGGGGGGACGCAACATCGGGCCAGGTCCAGGTCGAGGTCCGCGTCCACGTCCAGGTCCACGTCCACGTCCACGGTCGGGGCCGTGGGGCGGACAAACGCCTGCGGCCGACCCATACTGCCCTGTAGGGGACCGGTCCCGGGACGGGAGGCGGCGATGGCCCGCAACACCACCATCCTCTACGACACGCTGGCCCTGATCCTGGCCGGCGGCCAGGGCGAGCGGCTCTACCCCCTGACCCGCGACCGCTCCAAGCCCGCGGTGCCGTTCGGCGGCATGTACCGCATCGTCGACTTCACCCTCTCCAACTGCGTCAACTCCGGCCTGCGCCGGATCTACGTCCTGACCCAGTACAAGTCGGGCAGCCTCGAGCGCCACCTGCAGCTCGGCTGGGCGCCGCTGCTCGCCGCCGAGCTGGACGAGTTCCTGCAGTGCGTCCCGCCCCAGCTGCGGGTCGGCCAGCGCTGGTACGAGGGCACCGCCGACGCCGTCTTCCACAACCTCTACCTGCTCGAGCGGGACCGGCCGCAGCGGGTCATGGTCCTGTCCGGCGACCACGTCTACAAGATGGACTACCAGAAGATGATCGCCCACCACCTCGAGCGCGGCGCCGGGGCGACCGTGGCGGTGGTCGAGGTGCCGCTGGAGCAGGCGCACGCCTTCGGCGTGGTCGAGGTGGACGAGGCCTGGCGGGTGCTGTCGTTCACCGAGAAGCCGAGCGTGCCGCGGCCGATCCCGGGCCGGGAGGACCGGGCGCTGGTCAACATGGGGGTGTACTGCTTCGAGACCGCCGCCCTGGCCCAGGCCCTCCTCGACGACGCCCCCCTCGAGAGCCGCCACGACTTCGGCCACGACATCCTGCCCCACCTGGTCTCGAGCGGCCAGCTCGTCGCCTACCCGTTCGTCGACGAGAACCGCAAGCAGGTCCTGTACTGGCGCGACATCGGCACCCTCGACTCCTACTACGAGGCGAGCATGGACCTGGTGGCGGTCGACCCGGTGTTCAACCTCTACGACGCCGGCTGGCCGCTGCGCACGCTGCCGCGCCAGCTGGCGCCGGCCAAGACCGTGTTCGCCCAGGAGCGCCCGGGGGGGCGGCTGGGCATCGTCCTCGACTCCATCCTGTGCGGCGGCGTGATCGTCTCCGGCGGCCGCGTCGAGCGCTCGATCCTGGGGCCGGAGGTGCGGGTCAACTCCTGGGCCGTGGTCACGGACAGCGTCCTCATGGACGGGGTCGACGTCGGCCGCCACGCCCGCGTCCGCCGCGCCATCGTCGACAAGGGGGTGCGCATCCCGCCCGGCACGGTCATCGGCGAGGACCTGGAGCAGGACCGGCGGCGCTTCACGGTCACCGACTCGGGGCTGGTCGTCATCCCTCGCCTCGAGCCGATCGCGCCGCCCGACCTGTCCGGGGTCGAGATCGTCAGCCCGCCGGCACCGTGACCTTGGCCGGCGCGCCGGGCAGCTCCCGCACCAGCCGCGGCACCAGGTAGCCGGGCAGCGCCGCGGCCAGCTCCGCCAGCAGCCGCCGGGCGGTCGCCTCCGCCACCTCGAAGTGGGCCGCGCCCTGCACCCGGTCGAGCAGGTGCAGGTAGTAGGGCAGGGCGCGGTGAGCGTGCAGGCGGCGGCTCAGGGCCGCCAGCGTCCGGGCGTCGTCGTTGACGCCGGCCAGCAGCACCGACTGGTTGAGGACCGTCGCCCCGGCGGCCGCGAGCCGCGCCAGGGCGTCGCCGGCGCCGCCGCCGAGCTCGGCCGGGTGGTTGGCGTGGACCACCACCACCGGCTCGAGGCGGGTGCCGCACAGCCACCCCAGCAGCCGGTCGTCGACCCGCTCCGGCACCGCCACCGGCAGCCG
>CAYTJW010000854.1:0-2873 GCA_964438135.1 uncultured Thermoanaerobaculia bacterium | reverse complement strand
CGGCGCCGGGCTGGCGGGCCCGGCCCTGGTGCCCGGGCCGGAATGGGGCGGACGCCGGGACGGGTGTCGGCCCGGACGAGCGAGCCGCCCCCCCGGCAGCCGCGCCGTCGACCGCCGGGTCGGTTGTGCACGGTGGTACCATCGAGGTGGAGAGGTCGGCGCTCGCGGCCCCAGGAGTCGAGCCGCGGGCGATGCCGGTGCGTCCGCGGGGGCCGCCGGGCGACGAGGGGGTGGGCCATGGCGAGACGCGTGCTGCGGGCTTCGTTGGCGTTCGTGGCGGCCGTGGCCCTGGCCACGACCGCCGGCCTCGCCCAGTCGGACCCGCCCGGCCCACCCGCCGGGCCCGGCAGCCGGGGGGGAGACTGCGCGACCCTGAGCTGCGAGAGCTTCACCGTCCAGCCAGCGGACACGGTCTGCCCCGGGAACGCCCAGACCTTCGCGGCGAACACCTGCGCCGGCGAGGGCGATCTCACCTACGGCTGGGACGTGGACGGGGACGGCTACGACGACGACGATGGCGACGAGTACCCCGAGCGGCTGACGTGGACTCTGCCGGTGGGCGCGCATACCGTGAGCGTGCGGGTAGCGGACTCCTGCGACCCGCAGCAGGTCGTCGACAGCCACTTCCAGGTCGAAGTCGTCGAGGTGCAGACCGAGCTGGGGTGCCAGTGGTTCACCGTCGACCCGGCGTCGCCGACCTGCGTGGGTACCCTCCAGACCTTCACCGCCTACTCGTGCACGGGTGGGTGCCCCACCGTGACCTACAGCTGGGACGTCGACGGGGACGGCTACGACGACGACGATGGCGACGAGTACCCCGAGTGGCTGAAGTGGACTCTGCCGGTCGGCGGGCACACCGTGCGGGTGCTGGTTGAGGACTCCTCCGAGCCCCCGCAGACGGTCGCAATGGACGCCACGGTCATCGTCCAGCCGGACGGAGCGCCGCTCTTCGCCGGCTGCACCGGGGTCACCGTGGTGGACGAGAGCGGGCTGCTGGGCCTGCTCGTGGAGTGGACGCCGGCCACCGGGACCTGCGGCGCCGGCCGCGCCAACCCGGTCTACAACGTCTACCGCGCCGAGGCCTCGCCCGTCACCCCCGGCCCCGCCACCCTGCTGGCGAGCTGCGTCACCGGCAGCTCGTACTTCGACGCCGACGTGGACGGCTCGGCCACTTACTACTACGTCGTCCGCGCCGAGAGCTCCGGCTCCGGGGGCTCGGGGCCCTGCAACTCCGGGGTCGAGGACGTGAACCTGGCGGAGCAGTCCGGGACGGCCCCGGAGGGCGCCGGCGACCCGCCGCCCCCCGTGGGCCTCCTGACGGTGACTTCGAGCGTCGACACGACCCACCCGGGAAGCCCCTCCCCCCAGAGTCTCGTCGAGTGGGTGAGCCCCGACCTCCCCGGGGACAGCCCTGTTTCGACCACCGTCTGTGCGAAAGAGGACGGCGATCCGGTCAACCCCGGCGACGGCGAGTCGTCGGTCGTCGAGGGTGGCGAGCTCGCGAGGTCCTCCTGGCTCCACTCGGGCCTCGACTACGGGCAGGACTGGCACTACTGCGCCTGGGTCCGGGTCGGCGCGGACCCGGACTACCGCTACTCGGCGCCCCGCTGCGCGCGGGCACGGACGCTGGAGTCCGACAGCCCGGTCGCGTGGGCCTACGGCACCGGCGCGAGCGCCCTGGCGCCGGCGGCCATCGGCTCGGTCTTCGCCGCCTCCAACGACCGCGGCCTGCACGGCATGGAGCCGGGCGCGGGCGGCGGCGCCTGGCCGAGCGGCTGGCTGCCGCTGCTGATGAACGGCCCGTCGCAGGCGCGGCCGACCGTGATCCCGCTCGAGCTGGTGCCCGACCACGACAAGGTGGTGTTCGTCGGCTCCCAGGACGGCCGGGTCTACGCCGTCGACGGCGCCACCGGGGAGGAGCTGTGGGCCTCGGCCGACCTCGGCCTGGTGCAGGGGGCGGTCGCCGGCATGTTCGCCGCCTACGACCCCGACCCGGACGAGCCCCCCGACATCCCCGACCGCCTCTTCGTCGGCACCCGCAACGCCGGCGCCGCCAACGCCCTGTACGCCATCGACCCAGAGGACGGGACGACCCTCCAGACCTTCGACAACGGCGGCGGCACGTCGGGCATCGGCATCATCTCCGGCCAGCCGCTGGTGGACTACGGCAACGACCGGGTCTACTTCGCCAGCCGCGCGGGCGGCAGCGCGAGCACGGTGTGGTGCCTCACGGCGAGCGACTTCGGCATTCCCCCTGCCGCCCTGTGGGCGGTTGACCTGGGCGACGTCGACGGCGGGTTGAGCGGGCCGCGGGAGCTGGAGGCCGACTCGACCACCCGGGTCTACGTCGGCACCAACGACGGCCACGTGGTGGCGCTCGACGCGGCCACCGGGGCGGAGAAGTGGACGTGGGCCCCCACGACCTCGGACGGCGCGGTCAAGGGCTACGTGGCGGTGGACTTCCGCACCGACCGGCTCTACCTCGCCACGGGCACGAAGGTGTGGGGGCTCAAGGACGCCGGCGACTCCGCGACCGAGCTGTTCTCTCTCGAGCTGGCCACCGGGGTGACGCCGTCGATGCCGCTCTTCGCCCGCGGCGGCGAGCCGCCGAACGACGTCGTCTACCTGTGGTTGGGCGGCAGCGACGGCCAGCTCTACCAGCTCGACCTGACCGGCGGGCCACCGCAGACCCTCCCCTGGAGCCCGACGGTCAGCTCGGTGACGCTCGGCGACGGCACGGCCCCGGTCGGCGCGCCGGCGCTCGACCGCTCCACCGACCTGGTCCACGTCGGCACCGACGCCGGCGTCGTCTACGCCGTGCCGGTGCCCTTCGAGTCGAAGTCGCGGCCGGCAGGGGCGACCGCCGCGACGGC
>CAYTJW010000853.1:0-2877 GCA_964438135.1 uncultured Thermoanaerobaculia bacterium | reverse complement strand
CCCGCCGCGCGGTGGATGGCGGCGACGTTGGTCAGCGCCGACGGGTTGCCGGGCTCGGCCTCGAGAGCGCTCCGGTAGGCGGCGAGAGCGCCGCCGACGTCGCCCTCGCGGCGCCGCAGCACGCCCAGGTTGACCCAGGCCGAGGCCAGGCCGCCGTCGAGCACGGTGGCGACCTCGAGGTTCCGGCGGGCCGGCCCGAGCTCGCCGTCGCGCAGCTGGCGAACACCGATGTTGGTGTGGTACATGGCGCTGGCCGTCAGGTCCTCGAGCGGGGTGAAGTGCCCGTAGGCCGTCTCGGTGTCGAGCTGGAAGTCGAACACGTGGGTGGTCGCGGCGAGCGGCAGGCCGGCGACCACGTGCCGGTTGAGCACCACCAGGTCCCCCTCGCGCGCGGCCTTCAGGATCCGCTCCGCCGACAGCAGCTCGACCGGCACCCCCAGCGCCCGCCCCAGGGCCACGAACATGACGGTGAATGACAGGCAGTTGCCGCGCCGCCGGGCGAAGGCCTCGGCCGCGGTCAGGTTGAGGCTGCGGTCGTACTGGAACGGGAACTGGCCGGCGTCGAACAGCGCCGCCTGCAGGCGGTGGAGCCGCGCCAGCTGGCCGCAGGAGCCGGCGCGCACGCCGGCGAGCCACGCCTCCATCTCGGGGGACGTGGCGAAGGGGTCGACCACCTCGGCCGGGGACAGGCCCCGGCGCTCGAGCTCCGCCGCCACCGCGGGCGGCAGCTCGAGCGCGCCCCCCGCCGGCGCGGCCAGCGCCACGACCACCGCCACCGCACCCAGCCACCGCAGGGTCGTCATGGTTGGTGATACGGGCCACGACGGGCGCGGGTTGCGGCGGCCGGGCGTCAGCGGATCGGGCCGTCGTTGAAGACCTCGATGCACTCGAGGCTGGCGTCGACGGTCGAGGCCGGCGCGGGCGGCATCGCGGTGCTGGCGCAGGCGGCCGTGACCGCCAGCGAAACCAGGAGCAGCGCGCGCGCCAGGACCCTCACCCCGACCCCCGGGCGGTATGATACGCCGAAACCGCCGTCCCGGCCACCCGCGCCGGTCCCCACCTGGCCGCCCCGCGCGCGGGGTGCCCGCTCGCCCGCCGGCGCCGGCCGATGGGCTCAGCTGGCGGCTCTCCCGCCCACCCCGGGGGGGCCGGCGAGCAGGGCAGCCGAGCCCAGACGGTTTCTTGCCCCGCCCCGCCAGTGCTATGGTGCACGCCGACGCGGCGTTCACCACGATCTCGAGCGCCGGACGAGGGGATTCATGAAGCGAACCATGCTGATCAACGCGCAGCGGCCCCAGGAGCTGCGCATCGCCATCGTCACCGACGGCGTCCTCGACGCCTACCAGGTGGCGGTGGCCGAGGCGGGCCTGACCCGCGGCAACATCTACCGGGCCGTCGTCGCCAGCGTCCACCCGGCGCTCGACGCCGCGTTCGTCGACTTCGGCGCCGCCAAGGACGGGTTCCTGTCGGCCGACGACGTGGTGCTGCAGGCCCGCCACCACAAGCTGCCGGAGGGCAAGCGGCCGCGGGTGGACGCGATCCTCGACCGCGGCCGGCCGGTGGTGGTGCAGGTGACCAAGGACGCCACCGGCGGCAAGGGCGCGGCCGTCACCACCAACCTGTCCCTGGCCGGGCGCTTCCTGGTCCTGACACCGTACGACCCGGGGCGGGGGATCTCCCGCAAGGTCGAGGACGACGAGGTCCGCGCCGAGATGAAGGCGCTGGCCGACAAGCTGACCGTGCCCGAGGGCTGCGGCTTCATCCTCCGCACCGCCGCCCTCGGCCAGAGCAAGACCGCCCTGTCCCGCGACCTCGCCGCCCTGCTGCGGCTGTGGAAGAAGATCCAGGCCGAGGCCGCCCGCGGCAAGGGCCCGAAGCTGCTGTACCTCGACCAGGACCTGATCGTGCAGGCGGTGCGCGACCTGCTCGACGCCTCGATCGAGGAGGTGCTGGTCGACGACGACGCCGCCTTCGACAAGGCGCAGGCCGCCCTGCAGGCGTTCAACCCGCGCGGCAAGGTGCGGCTGGTGCGCTACCGCGAGCGGGTGCCGCTCTTCTCCCGCCACGGCGTCGAGGAGCAGGTCGAGAGCATCTTCAAGCGCACCGTGCCGTTGCCCTCGGGGGGCTCGATCGTCATCGACCCGACCGAGGCGCTGACCGCGGTCGACGTCAACTCCGGCCGCACCCGCTCCGGCCACCCCGAGGACATGTACCTGCAGGCCAACCTCGAGGCGGCGCGCGAGGTCGCCCGCCAGCTCCGTCTGCGCGACATCGGCGGCCTGATCGTGGTCGACTTCATCGACATGCGGTCGAGCAAGAACCAGAAGGCGGTGGAGAAGGCGCTGCGGGACGCGGTCAAGGTCGACCGCGCCCGGGTCGACATCGGCCGCATCAGCCGCAACGGCCTGCTCGAGGTCAACCGGCAGCGGATCGGCACCCCCCTCGCCCTGCGCACCCACCGCGCCTGCCCGACCTGCGGCGGCAGCGGCAAGATCCCGAGCCCGGAGACGGTGTCGGTCAACCTGCTGCGCCGAATCGAGGAGCGCGCCGCCATCGGCGGCATCGGCGGGGTCCGCGTCGCCCTCCACCCCGAGCTGGCCGACGCCCTGCAGAACGCCTACCGCCAGGAGCTGGCCGCGCTGGAGCGGGAGTTCGAGCTGCGCATCGAGGTCATCGCCTCCTCCGCCCTGCACCGCTCGCAGGAGGAGATCTCCTGGCAGGACCGGCCGGCCGGGTGGGTCGCGCGGCCGGCCCCCGCCGCCGCCGTCACGGCCGGCGTCGCCGACCTGACCCTGCCGCCGGCCGGCGGGGCAGACGAGCCCTCGGACGACGAGCCCGGCGAGGGCGAGGAAGCCCGCGAGGGCCGCCGCAAGCGCC
>CAYTJW010000852.1:0-2878 GCA_964438135.1 uncultured Thermoanaerobaculia bacterium | reverse complement strand
GGCCTGCGCCACACCCCGCACGCCTGCCTGTCCCGGGGCGAGGCCGGCCTGCGCGGCGGCACCCTGATCGTCAACCTGCCCGGCAGCCCGCGCGCGGTCGAGCAGGGGCTCGACCTGCTGCTGCCGCTCCTCCCGCACGCGCTGGCGATGATGCGCGGCGGCGGCCACGGCGCGGCGGGCGAGCGCGGCGGGGGCGTCTGAGCCGGCGCGGGACGGGCCCGTCGACTACCCCCTGACGGGACGTCGCGGCCACGCCCCCGGGCGTGCAGCCCTAGCCGCACCCAAGAGAAAGAGAAGCGGCGGGCCGAGGCCCGCCGCGGGTGTCGCAGGAGTGAGGCCTCACTCCGCGCTGAAGCGCATCAGCTCGACCGGGACCGCCACGTCCAGGCTCACCGGCACCGGCACCACCGGCTCGTCCGGGTCGTCGCTGAACACGCAGATGGTGGCGCTGTAGCTGCCCGCCCCAAGGCCGGTGGAGTCGAAGGTCACCGTCACCGGGACGTTGCTCCCGGCTGACAGGGTCCCGGAGACCGGGTTGGCGCTCAGCCACGGCACGTCGGCCAGGGCGCCGCAGATCGCCACCGCGCCGTCGACGACGAAGGGCAGGCCCTGCGGGCCCACGTCGGTGATGGCCGCCCAGCCGCTGGTGGTGTACTGGATGGCGTTGCCGGTCGCGGTCTGGCCCAGGATGCTGATCGGCGGCTGCCACGGGCCGGAGGACAGAGAGCCGCTGAACTGCCAGTCGAGCCAGTAGGTGCCGGCCGCCAGGGTGTGGCCGACGTTCGCGACCACGGCCATGATCGGCCGGTCGGTGTTGGTCAGGGCCGTGTCCAGCACCCGGTAGATGCTGGAGAAGGCGGTGGAGGCCATGACGTTGGTCGTGGTGTCGCCCCACACCACCGAGCTGCCGGGGTCGTTGGGCGGCCCGTCCCAGATCCGCAGGTTGACGCCGGTGATGGTCGAGGTGTTGCCGGAGAACGACTGGTAGGTGAAGAAGGTGACGGTGTCGACGGCCCACCCGGCGGGGTCGGTGACCGTGAAGTCGTCGGCCACGCGGTTGCCGGCCGACAGCTGGGCGCCGGCGCCGTAGCTGGTCATGCCGAGCACGGTCTGGAGCGCGCTCGCGTCGAGGCCGCCGCCCCCTCCCCCGGGGTGGGTCACGAGCGGGCCGTTGTCGTACAGCACCGCCCGCGGCCGGGACCAGGTCACCGGGTTGGTGGCCGGGTAGGGGCTGCTGCCCTCCGGCTCCGCGCCGACCCTCTCGGCGGCCTGCGCCGCGTCGCCGTCGCCCGCAGGCCCCGGCATCGGCGGGAAGCGCATCGCCACCGGCTCTTCCGCCAGCGTCCAGTCGAGGTCGAAACCGCCGGCGTTGGCGATGGTCAGGGTCTCCTGGGTGCTCGTCGGGGTGGCGTGAGCGACCGCCAGCGAGGCGGGACTGACGTCGACGTCGGCCGGGATCACGGTGACCGTGGCCGAGGCCTGGGCGGTGGCCACGTCGACCGGGCCGGCGTTGTAGGCCGTCCAGGTCGCGGTGTTGGTCACGTCGGCGCTCACCACGGCCGGGATGCTGAGGCCGGCGGCGACCGTGTCCACGCTGGCGCCCGGGGTGAGGGCGTAGCTCAGGCCGGTGAAGATGGTCCCGAGCTGGTCGTCGGCCAGGTCGTGGAGGTTCAGGGTGAGGGTGCCGGTGTTGGTGACCTCGTAGCAGTAGTAGACCGTCGTCCCCGGCATGACGCTGATCGAGGTGGTGGCCGCGCACACCCCCGGGGCGGTGCCGACCGTCTTGACCAGGCTGATGGCCGCAGGGGCGCAGGTGATCGACGAGTACGTGCCGGCCGCGCTGTGGGGCGCCGAGCCGTAGCCGTCGCCGACGACGTTCCAGGGCAGGCTCCAGGGCGCGCCGGTGCACTCCGGGATCGTCACGTTGACGCAGAAGTCGTAGCTGGAGCCGCTGCTGCTGCCGGTCCACGCGCCGCAGCCGGTCGTTGGCGGGTAGCCGGTGGACTGCCAGTACACCACGTTGCCCGCCGCGGTGCCGGAGACCGGGGGCAGAGCGCCGCTGCACCCGGCCGCCGCCGGGGTACTGTTGGCGGAGACCGAGTTGACGGTCCAGGCGTCCGGCAGGTCGACGTCGAAGCGGTCCATGTACTCGAGGTCACCCGAGACGATGCTCGCCGTGAAGCACAGGTCGAGGGTCCCGGGCAGGACCGCCGCAGGGGTGACGGCCGGGACGGTCGAGCTGCCGATGTTCTCGGCCTGTCCCCACGCCGCCGGCGACCCCGCCGCACCCGCAGCCAGGGCCGCAACCAGTACCACGATTCGCGCCGCGCAGCTCCGCATGACGACGACCTCCCCCTTGTTCTCGCCACGGTGACTCGGGAATCCCACCCGCACCAGAGACCGCGGGAGGCTACAGGACTCGGGGCCACGCCGCAAGGGGCCGGCGCGCTCGACGGCGGCGGCCGTCGCGCGGGCCCGGGCCCCGCCCTCAGGGCGCGGCGCTCGACCAGCGCAGGGCGTCGCCGGGCTCGAAGCCGTCGGCGAACAGCAGGTCCGGGTCGGCGAAGCAGGGCTCGAGCTCCGAGGTGTCGTCGTTCGGGGCGATGGCGAGCGCGGTCAGGACCCAGCCCGGGCGGGCGTTGCCCGTGACCACGGCGCCGGGCGCGACCTGCCGGCCGGCGCCGAGGACGAGACCGACGGCAGGTCGGCACGAGATGACCATGCGCGCACCTCCGGCGCGAAGCCAGAACGGCCGCCGTGGCCGGTCAAGCCCGGCTCAGGCGCGCGTGACCCAGGTGCCGGTCTGGCGCCGGAAGGCCTGGACGAGGTGGGGCGGGTCGGTGATCAGCGCCTCGCGGCCGCCGGCCTCGAGGAAGGC
>CAYTJW010000851.1:0-2879 GCA_964438135.1 uncultured Thermoanaerobaculia bacterium | reverse complement strand
GGCCGAGCCAGGCGACGACCCGCACGGCCGCGCCGACCCCGACCCACGGCACCACGGTCGTCCAGGTGAGCTCCACCCGCCCGTCGCCCTCCACCGCCGCCGCGGTCGGACGGGCCGACGCCCTGACCGCGCCGGCGAGGCCGACGAGGAGGTAGCACACGGCCCAACCCGTCGCCAGGGCCGAGCCCCGCAGCGGCAGGCCGGCCTGGTCGGCGTGGCCGAGGGCGACGTCGAGCCCGATCCTGGCGCTGGTGGCAGCGGCGAGCAGCGCCAGCGGCAGCCGGCCGGCGGAGGACCACCGCCCGAGCAGCAGGTGGGTGAGCGACACCAGCAGGGCCAGGTCGAGGGCCAGGTAGGCGACGGTCACGCCGCGCGCCAGCAGGCCATCCCCCATCGCCGCCAGCCCGGGCCGGAGCGCGACCACCCAGGCGACCAGGGCGGAGCCGCAACCGACCGCCACCATGTCGAGCAGCCGCTCGACCCGGCGCCCGCGGTCGAGCGCGGGGTGACCGAGCAGCAGCAGGCCCGCGACCCAGAACGGGTAGGACGCGAGGTAGGGGACGTCGGCCAGCGACGGGTAGGGGTCGCGGCCGAGGGCGGCCTCGACGACCAGCCAGACGACGTCACCCAGGGCGTAGCAGGCCTGGGCGCCGGCCAGCAGGGACCACCCCCGCCAGTCGGCCTCGCCGCGACCCCGCGCGGACCGGGCCGCCACCGCCAGCAACGCCGCGGCGGCGCCGCTCAGCACCGGCAGCAGGACGTTGTTGACCACGGCGCGGGTGCGGTCGTCGCCGGCCGCGGCCTGGAGAACGACGAACACGGCCAGCACGGCCACAGCCGCCAGGCCCGAGATGCGCGGGGTCGGGAGGTGTCTCTCCACTCGGCGCCACCACGACCCCTAACACGACCGGGCCGCGGCTCATGCCCGGACCGGGGGCCGGGACGGGCCACTGGACCGGAGGGGGCCGACCCCGCTACAGTCGCGACCGATGGACGCACCGACGCCCGGCTCGGCCGCCTTCGACACGCCGGTGTCGCACCTCTACCGCGGCGAGATGAACCGGGCCACGGTCTGGCGCCAGCGCCTCGACGTGACCAGCAACTGGGCCATGATCTCCACCTTCGGCCTGACCTCGTTCACCCTCGGCGGACGCGACATCCCCCACTACACCCTGGTCCTCGGCCTGGCGCTGATCGCCATCTCCCTGCTCCTCGAGGCCCGCCGCTACCGCCACCTCCACCACAGCAAGCGGCGCC
This sequence comes from uncultured Thermoanaerobaculia bacterium, assembly GCA_964438135.1. Classification (GTDB taxonomy): domain Bacteria; phylum Acidobacteriota; class Thermoanaerobaculia; order Thermoanaerobaculales; family Sulfomarinibacteraceae; genus CAYTJW01. The sequence continues at coordinate 1,622 of CAYTJW010000851.1, read as the reverse complement.
TCTACCTGATCGAGGTGGGCTTCTTCGCCGAGCTGCTCGCCCCCGCCGACCCGGCTCTCACCGACGGCGCCCGGGCGCTGCTGGCAGCGGACCTCCGCCAGCCCTGCTTCGCCCTCTCGCTGATGACCGCGGCGCGCCTCCGGCTCCGCCGCAACTACCTGATGTTGATCTACTTCATCAACGCGGTGTGGGTCGCCAAGCTGTTCGTCCACCCGGCCGCCGCGACCTCCGCGGGCGAGCTCTACCGGCGCCTCGCGGTGCCCGGGTTCCTGCCCAGCTGGCTCGTCGCCGTGGTGGCGGGCGCGGTCCTGGTCGGGGCCACCGCCTTCGCCCTCGGCTCGCCGCCGGCAGAGCGGCTCGAGGACTGGTCCGACGAGGTGGCCGGGGCGGCCTTCCGTCAGCCCCACACGGCCGCCTGAGCCGCTATACTGCGCCCGGGTCGGGCCCGGGCCGCCCGCGCCGCGCGTCGTCGCCGCACCCCGATATGCACGAGATGGGCATCGCCTGCGACATCTACCGCACCTGCCGCGAGGCGGTGCGCGAGCACGGTCCGGGCCGGATCGACCGGGTCAGGGTTCGGGTCGGCGAGCTGACCGGCGTGGAGCCCGAGCTGGTGGCCTTCGCCTGGCAGGCGGTGACCGCCGGCGGGCCGGACGCGGGGTCGTCGCTGGACGTGGAGTGGCGGCCGGCCGACCAGCGCTGCCCGGCCTGCGGCGAGGTCAAGGCGCGACCCGAGGCGACCTGGCTGCGGCTGTGCCCCGACTGCGGCCGGCCGCTCGAGGTCCGCGGCGGCACCGAGCTCGAGGTGGTCGACCTGACCTTCGTCACCGACGACGGGGACCCCGCCGCCGGGGAGGAGAACGGCAGATGAAGAAGGTGGTGTCGGTGCGGCGGGCGGCCCTCGAGGCCAGCGAGGCCCAGGCCGAGACGCTGCGGCGGCGGTTCGCCGGCGAGGGCGCGCTGGTGGTCAACCTCATCTCGTCGCCGGGCTCCGGCAAGACGACCCTGCTCGAGGCCACGGTCCGCGCCCTCGCGGGCCGCCTCCGCTGCGCGGTGATCGAGGGGGACGTGGCCACCGAGCGGGACGCGGACCGCATCCGCGCCCTCGGCGTGCCGGCCCACCAGGTCCTCACCGGCGGCGCCTGCCACCTCGACGCCCGCCAGGTCGCGACGGCGCTCGAGCGCGCCCCCCTGCTCCCCGCCGACCTGCTCTTCATCGAGAACGTCGGCAACCTCATCTGCCCCACCTCCTACGACCTCGGCGAGGACTTCAAGACGGTCCTGCTGTCGGTCGCCGAGGGCGACGACAAGCCGTTCAAGTACCCGGCCATCTTCGCCCGCGCCGAGGTGGCGGTGGTGACCAAGCTCGACCTGCTGCCGCACGTGCCGTTCGACCTCGACGCGGTGCGGGGCGAGATCTCCACCCTGAACCCGGGCGGCCGCGTCCTGCTCGTGTCGGCGACGACCGGCGAGGGGGTCGACGCCTGGTGCGAGCTGCTCCTCGAGCGCCTCGACCGCTAGCGGCAGGCCGGGCGCGCCGGATGTCGGCGCCGCCGGCCGGCGACGGGGCCGGCAGCGACCGGGTCCGCCTGCGGCTCCGCTGCCGCGGCGCGGTGCAGGGG
>CAYTJW010000850.1:0-2879 GCA_964438135.1 uncultured Thermoanaerobaculia bacterium | reverse complement strand
GGCACCGATCGTGACGGCTGCGCGACCGGTCGTGGTGAGGATCACACTCGAGGAGGCTCGAAATGGGCTCGATTCGCTGTGCTACAGGGTCGTGGTGGCGGGTGGCGGCGTCGATCGCCGTCGGCGGCTGCGTCGCCGTCGTCGCCGCGGCTCAAGGCTCCCCCGGCCCGGGCGGTCCGGCGTTCGAGGTCGTCCCGGTCGAGCGCACGACCCGCCAGCCGGTGGCCAGTCCCGGCGACTACTCGGTCCACCTGGCACCCTTCGACTCGCTGTCGGCCGAGCTGCGGTTCCCCTGCGGTGAGCCCCTCGAGCTGCCCACCGGGAGCTTCGTCGCCTGGGTGGAGGGCCCGGCGCGGATCTCGGACCGGCTGCTCCTCCACAACCACCCACATGACGCGGTGGCGCAGGCGCCGCACCGGCTCGTGGTCTCGGTCGGGCCCGCTGGCACGGTGGTGTGCGACGAGGCGAGCCTCGGCGGCCTCGACGTCGGCCGGCACGAGGTCGAGCTCCGTCTGCTCCACGGCGACCCTCCGCAGGCCGAAGGTCGGCTGGCACCGGAGTTCGGTCGCCGCGCCGCGGGCGCCGCCCTCACCGAGCCGCACCAGATGCCGGTAGGCCCCGTCGTCGCCGCACTGGCAGAGAGCGCCACTGGCCGCTACCTCGGGCTCTCCCGCCCAGTGACGGTCGCCCCCGGCGGCTCGGTCAGAGTGTCCCCGACTCCTCCGGCGCGCGACCGATCCGCCCTCGTGGTTCGCATCGAGCGTCACCAGGCGGCCGACGACGCCCGCGCCGACGACGTGGAGGTGAGCCTGTCAGCCCCGGGCGCGGCGACCGCGCCGCCGGACCACGTGGTGCGGGGACGGGAGCGACTCTACGCCTTCTGGTTCGACCTCCCCCCGGGCCAGGCAACCCTGCTCGTGACGTCCGAGAGGTCGTCGGCGACCGCTGAGGACCTCCGACTCGGACCGGGAGCGATCGTCAACCTGGTGGTCCAGCTCCGCCCCCCGGCCACGCTCCACGGCAGCATTGCGCTCCCCTCGGATCTCGAGGTCGACGACGCCACCCTCTCGGTGACCAACCCGGGCTCGGGCGCGGTCTACCGTACGCTCCAGATCGAGCCGGAGTTCCCGGCCGAGGTCACGGTCGAGGGCCTGCCCCGCGTGCCGGTAGCGGTCGCCCTCGACGCGGGTCCGTGGCGCTTCGCCGCCGACGCCGACCTGACCGCGGGCGAGGCCACGGTGATCCTCGCGCCGGAGCTCATCCACGTCTCGGGCACGGTGACCCTCGCCGGCGAAGGTGCGGCGGCAACGGTCCAGTTCATGACGAGCAAGTCCAGCATGGGCGCCGAGGTCGCGAGCGCGCACGCGACCGACGAGCACGGTCGCTTCGAAGCCACCCTGGCGCCAGACCAGCTCACTCCGGTGCTGCTGGTCAGCGTTGGTGACAGCGAGCCGTTGTGGTGGCCCCTCGACGAACCACCCCATGACGGCGACGTCGTCGACATCGACCTCGAAGGTCGCCAACTCGACGTCGAGGTCGTGGACGCCGACACCGGGCACGGCATCGCCGGGGCGACCGTGGCCTACGGCTGGACCGGTCCGCAGGGAACCGGCGGGCGGCGAGCCACGGCGGACGACGAGGGGAAGGTCCTCATTCCGCCCGTGCCGGCGGCGAGCCTGCAGCTCGGGGTCCGCGCCGAGGGCTATCGCTCCCAGGAGCTCACCGTCGACACGTCCACTCTGGATCAGGACAACGTCGTCGTGCGCATGACGACCGAGGCAGCAGAGCAGCGGCTGCACGTCCTGCTCCCGGGAGGCGCGCCGGCGGTGACAGCCGAGGTCGCGGTTCTGCCGTCCGTGCGCTCGTCCCCACGGTGGGTGGGTCATGCGGACTCGAGCGGGGTCGTCGGTCTGCCGGAGACGTCCACCGGGGAGCTGGTCGTCGCCCGCCATCCGGCCGCGGGGACGGTGGTCGTGGGGGCTGCGACCCTGGTGGGGAATGACGAGCCCGTGGTGCAGCTCGGGCCACCGGGCGGGATCGTGTCGCTGCGGGTCGTCGAGCCGAGCGGCGAGCCGGTCCCGTTCGCCCCGGCCGTTCTCTGGGTTGGCGAGCACCGGCTGACGGACGGGGCCCTGACGTGGCTGACAGAGGCCCCCCCGATGTCCCTGCGGGACGGCTCGTGGACCGCCCAGCACGTCGGCGCCGGGCCGCTGTCGGTGCTCTTCTGGAAGCGCACCTTCGACCCCGCCGTCGACAGCGCGGCAGCATCAGGTGCGCTCGACCACCGCCGGGTGTCGATCGTGGCGCCGTTGCCGGCGCTGCTCGAGGTCGAGGCCGCACTGCCCTGACCCCCCCCGCACGCGCGCCTGGTGCGCCGGGCCCCCGGGGACGGTGCGTCGCCGAGCCCCGAGCCGAGAATGCCGCGCCGCTGGTGACGTGGGCATCTCGCCTGCGTCGACATCGCGGCCGCCTCGCGCCCACTCCACCCCATCATCGCTCCAGCAAGCCACCGATGGACGAACCGGCGGGAGGTGCGGTTGGCAACGGGCACTCGCCTCTCGGCGGCAGGAGCTGTGCTCCTCTCGTCCGCGGCCGGCGCCGTCCTTGACCGCGGCGGCGACGGGGGCCCATGATCTGCCGCGAGGGAGAGGGCGGGACGGTGAGGGACTGGGACGCGGGTCCCTACGGGCCGGTGGAGGGCTTCGGGGTGGCCTGGCACGAGCACGGCCACCATGGTTGCCAGGCCTGCGCGCGGGCGGCGACCGAGCGGCGGCTGGCCACGCTCCGGGTGCGGCTGCTGGCGTTCGGCAGCGCGGCGGCGGCGATGCTGGCGACCGGTCTGTCGACCGTCGCCTGGCGCCTGCTGGTCGACCGCTGCC
>CAYTJW010000849.1:0-2884 GCA_964438135.1 uncultured Thermoanaerobaculia bacterium | reverse complement strand
GGCGTGGGCCCGGGCGGCGCCGGCGCGGTCGCCGGCCGCGCCTCGCCCGCCGCCACCCGGCGACCGAGCTGGGCCAGGCGCGCCTCGAGGTGCAGGGTGGTGTCGCCCAGCTCGTGGAGCTGGCGCTCGAGGCGCCGGCTGCGGGTCAGGGCGACCAGCGCCATCACCACCGCCACCGGCGGCATGGCCAGCAGGCACAGGCCGAGGAGGATGAGGATCCCTTCCATCAGCGCCCCCTGCCGGCCGGGACGCGCGAGGTGCCGGGAGCTGGGGACGACGCGGGGCGGGGGATGGTCATCGGGACCTCCGCCCCCGAGTGTACCGGGAGCCCCGCGCGCGGTCGAGCCGACTCGTCCCGGTCACGAGGCCCTGCCGCGCCGACGCGGCCTCCGGGTCGCCGACCCGCCCGCCCCGTTCGAGGCGGCGCAGGGCGTTGCGGGCCTCGCCGGCGACTTCGGGGGCGGCGCCGCCCCGGCCCGGTCAGCGATGCGGCTCTGAGCCCCGTTTCCACGCCACGATGTCGCGCGCCATGGCGCGGGCGATGGCCCGGTTGGCGGCGGCCGTGAAGTGGCAGCAGGAGTCCGCGTAGACCTCGTCGCGGCTGTCCGCGAACAGCCGGGTGAGGTCGAAGAAGGCGACCCCCGCGTCCCGCAGCCGCGCCCCGCCCGCCAGCAGGTGGGGATAGCCGCCGGAGACCCACCTCCGGTAGGGGTGGTCGGCCAGGAACGCCTCTGACAGCTCGGTCGCGGTCAACGGCTTGGAGCCCTCGACGTACTGGTTGGGCTGCAGGAAGTGGTAGTACTCGCGGCCGGCGCCGGTGAGCTGGTCGTGCATCGCCCGCGACGAGGCGGCCCAGATGCGGGCGAGCTCCTCGAGCATCTCGGCCTCGCTGGCGTAGCGGGTCCGCCGGCGGCCGCCGGCGGGGGGGACCGCGAGGGCCAGGTTGAGGCCGGCGTCGGCCTCGGCCAGCTTCCGGGTCAGGCGCCGGTCGACCGCCTTCCAGGCCACGCAGGCGGCCACCGAGTAGCGGAGCGGGGAGTGGAGGATGCGGGCGGCGAGGGCGCGACGGCGGTGCTGGAGCGCGGCCACCTCGCCCAGGGCCCGCAGCTTGTGCGGGTCGAGGGCGCGGCGGGTGTAGTCGCTCCAGGCGCGCGGGTACTCGGCCGGCGACCCCGGCAGGACGTCGGTCGGCGGCAGGACGACCTCGTTGAAGCCGTCGAGGTTGACGGCCAGGTCGAGGTCCACGCCCAGGGACGCGAGGTAGGCGAGGGTCAGCAGCTGCTGCGGCTGCTTGTACGCCCCGGCCGCGAAGCAGTAGCAGCGCAGCTCCCGGCCGGGGAAGAGCCCGGAGGACTCCAGCTCCTGGACCAGGACGTCGCGGCCGAGCATCCACACGCCGTAGGCGACCGAGCCGCCGAAGAGGCCGATGCGGACCTCCTGCGGCGACGGCGGAGCCAGCGGCGACGGGCCCGGGAAGCCCAGCTCGTTGAAGGGGACGCCCTCGAGGTCCAGCTGGGTGGGGTCGTGGCAGAAGCCGAGGTAGGGGTGGAGGGCGAGCTTGCCGCCGCGGAAGACCTCCTCGCCCATGCCGACCGGACCGGCCTCGCCCCGGACGCCGTCCACCGCCAGGGCCTCGAGCGCCCGTCGCGTCTCGCGGTACGAGAACGCCCGCTGGCGCGTGGCGAGGTAGAGGAGCCACGACCCGGCCTCGACGCCGAGGACGACGACCAGGAGCAGGGACAGCCAGAGCAGGGCCTTGCGCATCCCCACCCACCCGCGTCAGGGCGCGGCCCGCCCCGGCGCCTCGCCGACGAGGACGCCCTGTTCCAACGCGGGGCTCGCCACGCTGACCGGCACCGCGGTCAGGTTACCCGATCGTCCCGGTGGGTTCCAGGCTCGCGCTCTTCGGGCCCCCGCGCCCGCCACCGAAGGCCTGCGCCTCACCACGACCCGACCACCGTGAGCCGGGTGGGCCACTCGCCGGAACCGGGTCCTGGCGCGCCGCCAGAGTTTCCGCGAGGAGGCGGACCGAAGAGCTCCCCACCGCGTGCGGGTCCCGCGCCCGGGTGCGAGAGGTGCTGGCCCGGGCGGGCCTTCTCGGCGGCGGCGCAGGGGCGGGCTGAGGCGCCGGACCAGCCGCCGCCCTCGACCACGAGCTGCCCGCCGAGCGCGGCACAGGGCATCGGCAGCCCGCTCGACACCGCCGGCGCCCGTGGGCACCCCTACCACCAGTTGGTGGGGTCGCCCGTGACGTTGTCGACCAGCGACACCCAGGCCCAGGAACGGCCCTCGAGGTCCCGCTCCGGGTCGTCGAGGGGCAGCACCGTCAGGCCGTAGGTGCCGGCCGGCAGGGCGCCGACCTCGAGCAGGAACAGGTGCTCCAGGCGCCGCTGGAGACTCGCCAGGGGCTCGAGGGTGAGGGTCCGCTCGGCCACCTTCTGCCCGTCGGCTGCGTAGAGCGTGAGGCGGTGGGTCACGGCCTGGTGGTGGTTGCCGTTGAACAGGCCGACGTTGACCCGGAAGGTCGAGCCGACCTCGACCCCGGCGAAGTGCTGCACCGGCCAGCCGTCGACCGGGTAGAACGGCAGCATGTCGCCATAGGTGCCCCCGTCCGGCCGGGTGGTGTAGGTCCTGCTCCACCCGGTCAGCCAGTCGGCGGAGAGCAGCTCGAAGCCGGCCTGGAGGTCCTCGTCGGCGGCGCATTGGCAGAAGGCGCGGGCCGCGTCGCGCTGGACCGTGCCCCAGTTGCCCCAGGTGTCGGGCCAGACCTCCGGCGGCTGGGCGACCTCCGGGTCGAGGTAGGCGCCGATCTCCTCCACCAGGGCAGCCCCGCCGCAGTCGCGGGCCTTGTCGCGCGGGTGGAGCCAGACGACCGGGACGTAGC
>CAYTJW010000848.1:0-2886 GCA_964438135.1 uncultured Thermoanaerobaculia bacterium | reverse complement strand
GAGGCCCGCCGACAGCACCATGCAGGCGTCGCGCGGACGGCGCCCGGCGCCGCCGAGGTCGTGCCCGACCGGGTGCGCGTGCTGCCACACGACGCGGGCGCCGAGCGCCCGCCAGACGACCTCCTCCCCCCGCCGACAGGCGATCTCCTGCACGGCCAGGGCGCCGTCCGGCCCGGGCGCCGCCGCGGCCAGGGTGACCTGCTCGCCCCGCGCCAGCAGCGCGTGGGCGACCGACACCCAGCCCTCGACCAGCAGGTCGAGCAGGTCGGCGACCAGTGGCGCGCCCTCCGCGAGGTGGCGCGGCAGGTAGGTGTCGAGGAGCAGCAGCACCCGGGCGCGGGCGTACGGCACCGACTCCGGCAGCCGGACGTGGAGGCGGCCGGTGTTGACCGACAGCCGCCAGTGGATGCGCCGCACGTCGTCCCCGGGGGTGTACTCGCGCAGCCGGAAGTGCTCGTCGCTGGGGAGCCTGGCGAGGCGCATCTCCGGTCCCTCGGCGCGGGTCGAGGAGCGGACGCGATGGTCGAGGACCACCGGCCGGACCGGCGGCAGCACGCGCAGGAAGGCGCTGGCCGTGGACACCACGTGCACCCGGGTCAGGCCGAGCACGTCCTCGCACCAGATGGTGGCGGCGCCGGTCCGGTGCTCGCCGCGGGGGGTGCGCGGCAGGGGGGCGGCCAGCGTCAGCGGGCGGGACCCCGGCGCCCGGTCGACCACCCGCCGGGTCTCGCCGCCGAGCCGCTCCGGCAGCAGGTCGTGGATCAGCAGCCGGAAGCCGGGCGGGATCGGCACGCCGGTGAGCGTGAAGCGCTCCTCGACCGGCTGCCCGGCCTCGGCCAGCGGCGGCGACATCTCCCGCACGATCGTGCCGCGCTGCCCCGGCCGGGCGGCGGTGGCGCGCACGAAGAAGGCCGACAGCACGGTCGCCGCCACCGCCAGGGCGTAGACCAGGCCGAGCCCGACCACGGCCAGCACTCCGAACTGCGCCCAGTGCACCGACAGGGCCAGCGAGACCATGACCAGCGAGCCGACCAGCAGGCCGCTGCCGACGCCGGTGAGGACCCGCACGTGCCGGTCCAGGGCCTCGATCGTGGCCCGCACCGAGCTCTCGCCCGCGGCCCGGCGGGCGCGACGCTCGCGGCCGACTTTGGTGGCAACCGCGACCACCTGCAGCAGCACCATCGGCAGGGTGAAGGCGGCGAAGACCGCGAGCAGCGTCTCGCCGGTCTCGGCCACCTCGGAGACGTCGAACAGCATGCCGGTCAGCGCCCCGACCAGCCACGGCAGCAGGAACAGCAGCAGCGTGTGCCAGGCGATGCGGGCGAGGCGCCACAGCGTGCTCACCGCGCCTCCCCGGTCGGAGCCGCGGCGGCCGGATGGCTGCCCATCAGGCGGGGGCCGGCACGGTCGCCATCACGGCGGCGATCATCTCGGTCGAGACGGTCGCGTCGGCGGCCTGGACCCGGTGCGTCAGGACGTGGGGCGCCACCGCCTTGACGTCGTCGACGGTGAGGAAGTCGCGTGCCTCGAGCAGGGCCCTGGCCTGGGCGGCGCGGGCGAGCTGCAGGGTGGCCCGGGGCGACACCGAGCGCAGGTTGCGGGCGTCGGCGCGCAGCGCGGCGACGACCGCCACCAGGTAGCGGCGCATCTCGTCGGCGACGTAGACTCGCGGCACCGCCCGCTGCCAGGCGAGCAGGTCCTGCTTCGAGATCACCGGCTGGAGCTCCTCGAGCACCGGCTGGGGGGCGAGGTGGACCTCCAGCATGCGCGCCTCCGCCTCCGGCGACGGGTAGCCGACCGACAGCATCATCATGAAGCGGTCGACCTGGGCGGCGGGGAGAGGGTAGGTGCCCTCGTCGTCGAGCGGGTTCATGGTCGCCAGGGTCAGGAAGGGCAGGTCGAGCGGGTGGGTGACGCCCTCGACCGTGACCTGGCGCTCCTCCATCACCTCGAGCAGCGCCGACTGGGTCTTCGGCGTGGCCCGGTTGATCTCGTCGGCCAGCACCACGTTGGCGAAGACGGGGCCGGGCTGGAACTCGAACACCTTGGTCCTGACGTTGAACACGTTGGCGCCGCTGACGTCCATCGGCAGCAGGTCCGGGGTGAACTGGATGCGGCGGAAGAAGCCGCCGACGCTGGCGGCGAACGACTTGGCGAGCATCGTCTTGCCGACCCCGGGCAGGTCGCGGAACAGCACGTGCCCCTGGGCCGCGGCGGCCCACAGCACCCGCTCGATGACCTCGTCCTTGCCGATGATGACCCGCCGGATGTTGCCCCGCACCGCCTCGTACTGGCGCCGGACCTCGTCCAGCCAGCCCCGGTCGCCGGGCGCCACCGCCGCCGTCCCCACCATGGCCTCGCTCATGTCACCTCCTCCGGCGCGGCCGGGCCGAGGCCTCACCTCGACCGGGCGGCCTGCCGCTCCTGCTCGTCGACCTCGGCGGCCGGCTCCCCGAGCACGGTCACCAGCACGAACCGGCGCAGCGCGTGCCACAGCGCCCGACCCCGAGGCATGTGGCGCCGTTCGCAGAGCCACAACCAGTCCTCGACCTGCCGGTGGGGGAGGTCCCAGGCGGTCGCGAAACCGTGGATCACCTTGAGCTCGTTGCCGTCGGGCAGCCCGTCGACCAGCGCCAGCTCGCACATCAGCCGGAGCAGCTCCTGCCGCCGGGCCGGCGGGCACAGTGCCGCGACCTCCTCCGGGCGGTACAGGCGGCACTCCTCGGCGGACAGCGGCGGCATCCCCTCGGCGGCCAGGAAGGCGTCGACCAGGTCGCGCTCGGCCGGGTGGACCTCGCCGTCGGCCGAGAGCACCGCGACCAGCGGCAGCAGCAGGGCGCGCTCAGCCCGGCCGGGCGCCGGCGCCGCGACCGCGGCTGGCGCGGG
>CAYTJW010000847.1:0-2892 GCA_964438135.1 uncultured Thermoanaerobaculia bacterium | reverse complement strand
CACGGTCGTCACCGACCACCTCGGCTCGACCCGGGCCGAGGTCCTCGACGCCGCCAACCCCACCAAGATGGACTACCTCCCCTACGGCGCCCTGGTCCAGCAGCCCTCCCAGCTCTCCGAGAAGCACCTGTTCACGGCGCACGAGCGGGAGTTCACCGGCAGCGCCACCTCCACCGCTACCCTCGCCAACCTCGACTACATGCACCAGCGGGAGTACACCCATCGGTTCGGGAGGTTCCTGAGCATCGACCCGGTCGGAGGAAGCGTCGCCAGCAGCCAGAGCTGGAACCGGTACAGCTACGTGAGGAACAACCCGCTGAACCTCATCGACCCGTATGGAGAAGCCATCAGGCTGCTTTTCAACTTCCGCTCGGCGGATTCCCTGACGGATGAGCAACGGAAGGAGATGATGGACGCTGTGAAGGCCCAGTGGGAAGAAGCGGGAGTCGAGGACGTTGAGGTCGCGGAAGCGTCGCTGCTGGACGTCTATTTCCTTCAAGGCAGTCGCGACGAGGACAGCTCCGATGCTAGAGTGCTCGTCACGCTCACCGACCAGCCGTCGTACTTCACCCGCGAGCATAGAGAGGACATGCAGAGGGACGGCACTCACAGCTTTTTCAATGTCAAAGTCTCGCTCGCCCGTGCAGTCGGGATGAGCCGCGAGGAGAAGCTCAACTTCGCGGCGAACACCATCTCCCACGAGGCGGGCCATCCGTTGTTTGCTGAGAGGAACATGTACGCGTGGGATACCCACATGGGAAACACCGCGGAGCGCGGGACGATCATGGAGTCTGGTGTCATGCCCGCTGCGTCAGCGCAGAGGCTCCGCCTCTTCTCTGCGGGTGATGCCGCCGTCCTCAGGCAGCTGCTGAACCCTGGAGGAGGACCATGACCGACCTGACCATGCCCTGCTCGAAGTCACTCTTTGCTCGCGCTCTCCCGGCTCTGCTTCTCGCTACAGCCTGCTTGGTGTTCGCGACCTTGGCCTACGTGGTCTTGTCGCGTCTTGGTGGACCACCGTTCAGCGACTTTCTCGGTCTTCGATCGGCGCTCCGGTTGACCCCCGCGGTGTTGCTCTGGCCAGGGTCGGCGTTTGCGAGGATCGGCATCGGCCTTTCGTTCCTACTCGCCCCGCTGGTGTTGATCTGCGAATTCCTGCTGGTTCGCTTTGCCGTGATCAGGGTAGCTCCGAGGTTGAGTCGTATCACAGTCGTTGTCCTGGTTCTCGTAGCTCATTGGGTGCTGGGTTGCGTCTATGTGTTCTCTCTGCCGGTTCCCCTTCCCGCAAGTGGAGTGAACGTAGTCTATGGGGCAAAGGGCGACGCTGAGGTTGTACGCGTAGCGTATGAGCTGGGCTATCGAGTAGGGATGACCAACACGATCTACGGGTTTGACGGGGTTCAAGCCCCCGGATTCTCAGAAGCCTACTGGCTTGGGTACTACGATGGACTAGGCGAGCATCAGCGCGTTTACTCGATGGCAGCGGAGTAAGAACGCCAGAGGGGGAGCGCATCGACCGTGGCCTACATGTACTACATGCACCAGCGGGAGTACACCTTCAGGCTCGGGAGGTTCCTCAGCATCGACCCGGTCGGCGGGAACGTCGGAAGCTCGCAGTCGTGGAATCGGTACAGCTACGTTTGGGGCAATCCGGTCAACCTCATCGACCCGTACGGGGAGCTGCAGGTGAAGCTCGGTCAGCACACCGATGAGGAGATCGACGAGAGGACGAAGGAAATCAAGGCGAAGCTCAAGGAGGAGGGCCTCAGCAAGGAGGAGCGGAAGGCCTTGAGAGACGAGAAATCCGCTCTTGCTTGGGAGCGCCAGGGCAATCGACGGGTTGGGGGGATGCTGGCGGCGCTTGATAGGAAGGGTGAGAGGGGATCGCTTCAGGTTAGTGACTTCACACTCACAACTGATCCGGCGAACGACTTTCAGGGGCAAATGACGTCCCAGAACATCGCTGGCATCCTCCAGACGGACGCTTTCCATGTGGGCGGGGCTGGCCCTCTAGCTGGTCAGCTGTTCATCCGCACCGACGCAGGATTCTACCCACGATCAGCAACCAGCAGCGACTGGTTCCTGTTTGGCGCTAGCGCCCTGCGCCACGAGGGTGAGCACAAGTACAGTGCTGCGAATGAATCGTCTGCGTTCGGCGTTCAACGAAGGGTATTCGGCTTGTTCAGAGGGGAGATCACGGGCGCGTTCTTCACCAAGTGGGATGCGTGGATGGAGCAACACCGTGCGTACTACCAGAGTATCGGCAGATAGCGTCCTCGTGGCGGCCGCCGCGTTCATGGCTCTTGGAGCATCGCAGGGTCTGAGCCAGGCTCTCGAGCCTCCTCGGGGAATTCGCTTCGAAGTTGTTTCCGTCAATGAACTCACCGGGGATGAGAGCCATCGTCGGAGTCCACCTGACGTGATTGGCTGGGATCATTCAGTTCGTCTGCGGCTGACAACATCCGACACTCCAGTGTTGGTTCTGGTCCCGTCGGAACCGACCGTCTTGGCACCACTGGGATACTCGGTTCTGATCGAAGGCGATCGCCTCAAATGGAGATCGTTCAGTGCTGCGGGAGGGATCGCCGAAGTGAGTCCAGGCATCGAGTGTCTGCTTCGGGATGGGCCGACGCAGTGGATTGTCCTAGCGCCGTTTTCTGCTCTTGAATGGGAGAAGGTAACTGCGGTCGATGGCGCCGTGCAGAATCAGGCCTACACGATCTTCATCAAGCAACGGGTACAGGGGGATCCTGTCGAGATTTCCTCCACAGCGTTCTGAACGCACATTCACGCAATAGAATAGGTGCCAGGCCCGAGATAAGTGTGATAACTTCCGCCGGCGCCTGCAAGCGCCGAACTGGAACCCGACTGGAGCTTTGAGTTGTCACACTT
>CAYTJW010000846.1:0-2895 GCA_964438135.1 uncultured Thermoanaerobaculia bacterium | reverse complement strand
CCCTCCAGGTCCCGCGGTCGGGGCCGGCGGGCCATGAGGCGCCGCGCCGCCGGCAGCCGGGCGTGGCCGGGCGGGCCGGCCAGGCCGAGGTCGGCCAGGTCGCCGAGCAGGCGGAAGGTGAAGTAGGCCTGCCAGTCCGGCTGGTCGTGCTCGACGAGGGTGTGGGTGAGGAGGTCGGCGAAGAGCAGGTCGTCCGCGGGCAGGAACGAGCGTGGAGACAGGCCCGGCGCCGGCACGGCCAGGCCGGCGGCGAGCAGGTCGTCCGCGAGGAGGTGGCGGCGTCGGCGAGCGGCGCGGAGGTGGGGGACGTGGCGGTGGACCTCGACCGAGCCGCTCACCCGGTCGTCGAGGCGCGGCAGGTGCTTGTGCTCCGGGTCGTCGGGCAGGTCGCGCGGCGCCAGGCCATGCTGGACCAGGGCCTCCCGGAAGGCGACGGCCCGCTCCGCCGGCACCAGCACGTCGACGTCTTTGAAGTAGCGCCGGCCTGGCGCCAGGCGGCCGGCCAGCAGCATCGCCGTCCCCTTGAGGAACACCAGCGGCGAGCCGGTCTCGCCGGCGATCCCGTCGAGCTGTCGAGCCAGCCGCCGGAAGTGGAGCTGGGTCGCCTGGTTCTCGGTCCGCTGCCGCTCGAGGCGGAGGGCGAGCTCGTCGCCCAGGTCGCCGCACAGCGTCGCGGCCGGGACCCGGCTCGAGAGACGGCCGCCGAGGTGGAGGACGGCGGCGAGGCGCCAGGCCCGCTCCGGTTCCTCGGGCGGCGGGCAGGGCTCGCCCGCGGGCGCGAAGGCCCGCCGCAGCACCCAGCGCGCGTGGTCCGGGAGGGCGGAGCGGGTGGGGGCGGCCACCGGCCGGGCTACGACGGCGCCGCCTCGTCCCGCGCCTGCTCCGCCTGCCAGCGCAGGAAGGCCTCGATGAAGCCGTCGAGGTCGCCGTCCAGGACCCGGTCGGCGTCGCCGACGACGTGGTCGGTGCGCAGGTCCTTGACCTGGCGGTAGGGCTGCAACACGTAGGAGCGGATCTGGCTGCCGAAGGAGATGTCCTTCTTCGGCCCCTTGAGCTTGGCCAGCTCCTCCTCGCGCCTCTGCCGCTCGAGCTCGTAGAGGCGGGCCTTCAGGACCTTCATCGCCGTGGCCAGGTTCTTGATCTGCGAGCGCTCGTTCTGGCAGGTGACGATGATGTTGGTCGGCAGGTGGACCAGGCGCACGGCCGAGTAGGTGGTGTTGACGCCCTGGCCGCCGGGCCCCGACGAGCAGTAGCGGTCGATGCGGACGTCCTTGTCCTCGATCGCGACGTCGACCGCGTCGTCGACCTCGGGGTAGACGTGGACCGAGGCGAAGGAGGTGTGGCGGCGTTTCTCGCGGTCGAAGGGGGAGATCCGCACCAGGCGGTGGATGCCATTCTCGGACTTGAGGTTGCCGTAGGCGTACGGTCCGCGCACCAGCAGGGTGGCGCTCTTGATGCCCGCCTCCTCCCCCGGCTGCTCGTCGATCAGGTCGACCTCGAAGCCGCGCCGCTCGGCCCAGCGCAGGTACATCCGCTCGAGCATCTGCGCCCAGTCCTGCGACTCGGTGCCGCCGGCGCCGGGGTGGATCTCGAGGTAGGCGTTGGCGGCGTCGTGCTCGCCGGTCATCTTGGTGGCGAGCTCGACCCGGTCGAGCATGGGCGTGATCCGGTCGAGGGCCTTCCGGAGCTCCTCCTCGCCGCCGGCCTCGCCGGCGTTCGCCATCTCGACCATGACCTCGAGCTCGTCCGAGGCATCGCGCAGGGCGGTCGCGGTGGCGACCGACTGCTGGATCGCGCTCCGCTTCCGCATCAGCTCGCGGGCGCGCTCGGGGTCGGACCAGACGGTCCCGTCCTGGGCGGTCTCGTCGAGGGCGGCGAGCTCCGCCTTGAGGGCGTTCTCGTCAAAGGTACCCCCGCAGCTCGCGGATCCGTTCGACCTCGGCCTGGCTCCTGGCGATCAGCTCGTCAAGCATGGCGGTCCTCGCGTTCCCGCCCGGAGGGGCGGGCGGCGGGATGGTAGCAGATGGCGCCCCGCCGGGCCAGGCAGAGGACCGCACCCAGCGCGCACAGCGCCGCCCACCAGTCGCCCCAGCGGCTGCGCGGGGTGAGGCCCGCGAGCGGCTGCACCTCGGCGACGAGGAAGCCGGAGGAGCCGACGTCGAGGCGGGCGAGGACCTCGCCGTGCGGGCCGACCACCCCCGAGATGCCGGTCAGGGCGGCGCGCGCGAGGTACCGGCGGCTCTCGGCCGCGCGCAGCACGGCCTGGGCGAAGTGCTGCGGCGGCGCCCAGGATGTGCCGTACCAGCCGTCGTTGGTGAGGGTCGTGAGGAGGCCGGCGCCGAGCCTCGCCTGCCGCGCCGAAAGCTCGGGGAAGGCCACCTCGTAGCAGATGGCGACCCCGAGCGGGGTGCGGGCGGGCAGCAGCCGCACCCCGCGGCCGGCGGTGAAGCTCCCCACCTCGCGCACCAGCGAGCGGGTGAAGGCGAAGCGGCCCAGCAGCGGCACGTACTCGCCGAACGGCACCAGCCGCACCTTGTCGTAGCGCTCCGGGGCGACGCCGCCCGGCCGCACCAGGTAGGCGGCGTTGGTGTAGCCGCCGTCGCCCGCGTCGCCGATCGAGTTGAGCACGATCTCGACCCCGAGCCGGGCGGCGACGTCGGTCACCACCTGGCGCAGGCCGGGGTCGCGGTCGAGCCGCGACGGCAGGGCGCTCTCCGGCCACAGCTCGAGCTCAGCCCCGGCCGCGGCGGCCTCGGCCGCGAGCCGGAAGACGCGGGCGTGGATCGCGTCCCACTGGTCGGGGTCCCACTTCTCGGCGAGGGTGGTCCCGGGCTGCAGCACGGCGACGGTGAACGGGGCCCCGGCCGGCCGCGCCTCGGGCGCCAGGGCCGAGGC
>CAYTJW010000845.1:0-2898 GCA_964438135.1 uncultured Thermoanaerobaculia bacterium | reverse complement strand
CATCCTCGCGGCGGATGTCGGCCACGATCCGGCGGGCCATGGCGTCGAACTCCTGCTCGGTCAGGCTGGCCACGGGCCCCCCCCTTCCGGCTCAGGCGGCTGCGGCCGCGCGCGGCGGCCGCAGCCGGCGGAGCACAGCGTCGGTCTCATTTGCGGTACTTGACCTCGTCCCCGACCGCCCACGAGTCGACGATGGCCATGACCACCGTGTCGACCGGGCGCTTGTCGGTGAGCGAGGTCTGCCGGGCCGAGCTGCCCGAGGCGGTCAGCACCACCTCGTCCGGGCCCGCGCCGACCGCGTCGACCGCGACCAGCGGTGTGCCGTGCTCCCGGCCCTCCTCGTCGAGCGGCCGGACCAGCAGCAGCTTGAGGCCGTCGAGGCTGGGCTCCTTGCGGGTCGCCACCACCGTCCCGATCACCCTGGCGAGCTGCATCGGCGTCGCGTCCGGGCCCGGGCGGCCTAGTCGGAGGCCGACCCGGCCTGGTCCTTGCGGCCGAGCGGCATGACCTGGTCGACGTTGCGGTGGGGCCGGGCGATGACGTGCACCGCCACCAGCTCGCCGATGCGGCTGGCCGCGGTCTGGGCCGCGTCGCAGGCCGCCTTGACCGCGGCCACGTCGCCGCGGACCACGACCGTGACGTAGCCGCCGCCGGTCTTCTCGTAGGACACCAGCTCGACCTTGGCGGCCTTGACGGCGGCGTCGGCCGCCTCGACCACCGCGGGGAAGGACCTGGTCTCGATCATGCCCAGAGCTTCGGTCATCG
Source organism: uncultured Thermoanaerobaculia bacterium (assembly GCA_964438135.1). Taxonomy (GTDB): domain Bacteria; phylum Acidobacteriota; class Thermoanaerobaculia; order Thermoanaerobaculales; family Sulfomarinibacteraceae; genus CAYTJW01. Next base: position 2,133 of record CAYTJW010000845.1, on the reverse strand, counting down.
TTGCCTCCTGCTCATGCCCGGCCGGCGGTCGCTGCGCCGCCGCCGGCGCTCATGGTTGGTCGTCGCGCGCCCTCAGCCGCCGCCGGCGCGCCCCTTGCGCCCCGTCAGGTCGGCGATGGACTGCTCCGCAGCCCGGTAGCCGACGTCGATGTCCTTCTCCTCGCCGCCCAGGTAGACCCGGCCGAACGAGCCGAACGCCCGCACCTCGAGGATGTTGATCTGGGCCGCCTTCTCCGCCTCGTTGGCGGCCAGGGCGGCGTACCCGGCCGGCGCCACCTCCATGACGTAGAGCGACTGGCCGGGCATGATCAGGTCGCCGTGGCGGGTGCGGTTGATGAGCTGGGTGTGGTAGGGCGAGATGTTGCGGATGACCTGGCTCGACACCAGCTCCGGCTTGATCCGGTCCTCCTCCTTGAGGCCGAGGCTGTCGAGGATGGCGGCCCCGGCGGCGCGCACGTCGGCCTGGGAGTCGGAGTGGAGCTCGAGCATGCCGTAGAGGCGCTCGATGATCAGCATGCCGGGGCGGACGTCGGTCGCCTTGAGGGCGACGTCGGTGACCCGCATGATGTCCATCCCGGGCGCGATCTCGACGAACAGCGACGCCTGGCCCGGCACCGGCAGGAAGCCCTGCGCGACGGTGCCCAGGAAGGACGCGTGCTGCGGCTGCAGGCTGTCGAGGAACACGTAGCAGCGAAGCTCGGCCATGATGGGGCCTCAGCCTTTCCGCCCGGCCGCCCGGGCTTCCGCCATGATCTTGACGCCGTTGGAGGTGCCGATGCGGGTCGCCCCGGCCTGCACCATGCGCTGGAGGTCGGCCAGGGTGCGCACGCCCCCCGACGCCTTCACCCCCAGCCGCTTCGGCGCCACCGCGCGCGCCATCAGCGCCACGTCCTCGACCGTCGCCCCGCCCGACGAGAAGCCGGTCGAGGTCTTGACGAAGTGGGCGCCGGCCCGCATCGACACCTCGCAGGCGCGGACCTTCTCCTCGTCGGAGAGGAGCGCGGTCTCGAGGATCACCTTGCACAGGGCGCGGCCGTCGCGACAGGCCTCGACCACCGCCCGGACGTCGCGCAGGACGAGGGCGTCGTCGCCGCCCTTGAGGGCGCCGATGTTGACCACCGTGTCGATCTCGCGCGCCCCCTCGCGGATCGCCTTGCGCGCCTCGAGGGCCTTGATCTCCGGCGCCTGCGCCCCGAGCGGGAAGCCGACCACGCAGCACACCCGGACCGGGGAGCCGCGCAGCAGGTTGGCCGCCTCGCGCACCCAGGCCGGGTTGACGCAGACCGAGAAGAACGAGTGCTGCCGCGCCTCGCTGCACAGGCGCTGGATGTCGGCGGCGGTGGCCTCGGGCCGCAGCAGGGTGTGGTCGATCAGCTGCGCCACCTGCTCCGGCGTGATCGCCGGCTCGGCCGTGGCCGGGCCGCCGGCGAGCAGCTCCTTGACCCGCCGGGCGATGCGCTCGATGTCCTGGGGCGAGATGTCCCGCGATTCGCTCACGCCTTCACCCCTCCTCGCGTCCTGCGGCCGGGAAACGTCGTGGATCATCCGCACCCGCCGCTGGTGCCGCTCGGCGGTGCAGTCGGTGGACAGGAAGACGTCGACGATGGCGCGGGCGGTGCCCGGGTCGACGTGACCCGCGCCGAGAGTCAGCAGGTTGGCGTCGTTGTGCTCGCGCGCGTTCTTCGCCAGGGCAGGGGAGTAGCAGGCCGCGGCCAGCACCCCGGGAACGCGGTTGCCGACCATCGCCGAGCCGATGCCGGCCCCGTCGACCATGACCCCGCGGTCGACCTGGCCGCTCGCCACCAGCCTCGCCACCTCGAGGGCGAAGCGCGGGTAGTCGACCGCCTCGGTCGAGTGCGTGCCGCAGTCGACCACCGCGTGCCCGCTCGCCCTGAGGTGGTCGAGGAGGCTGGCCTTCAGCTCGAAGCCGCCGTGGTCGGCGCCGACGGCAACGCGGAGTGATCGCGCCACGCCGGGCATGATACCTCATCGCCGGGCGACCAGGGCGGCCGGCAGGGCGGCCAGCAGCAGCGTCGCCACGCCGACCGCGGTCCAGGCCAGGCCGGCCCAGGGCAGGGCGAGGAGGCCCACCACCGCCGCCGCGGCCGCGGCCCCGGCCTCGTCGGCGGCGAA
>CAYTJW010000844.1:0-2899 GCA_964438135.1 uncultured Thermoanaerobaculia bacterium | reverse complement strand
GCAACCTGGCCACGGGCCAGCAGACCCGCTGCGTGCTGGAGTGGGGGGAGCTGCTGTCGGTGTTCCCGGGCGAGCTGCGCGCCGACGCGGAGCGGGTTCTCTCCGCCCTGGTCGGCGCCCGCCTCCTGACCTCCTTCGAGCTCGAGGGCGCGGACGGCGCCTGGCACCACCGGGTGGAGGTGGTGCACGAGTCGCTGCTCCGCTCCTGGCCCCGCCTGGTCCGCTGGCAGGCCCAGGACGAGGAGGGGGCGCTGCTGCGCGACCAGCTCCGCCAGGCGGCGCGGCTGTGGGGGGAGAAGGGGCGGCCCGAGGATCTACTCTGGAGCGGCGCCTCGTTCCGCGAGTACCAGGTGTGGCGCGAGCGCTACCCCGGCGGCCTGTCCGCGCTCGAGGAGGCGTTCGCCGCGGCCATGACCTCGCTCGCCTCCCGCCGCCGGCGGCGACGGCGGATCGCCGTCGCAGCGGCGTTCCTGCTCCTCGCCGGCGTCCTGGCGGTGGTCGGCACGTCGCTCGGGCGCACGCGGGCGGCGCTGACCCGCACCGACGCCAGCCGCCTGCTGGCGCTCGGGCGTGCGGTCGGCGTCGAGGCCGACCCGAGCGCGGTCCTGGCGTTCGCCATGGCCAGCCTCGAGCGGGTCGACTCGAGCGAGGCGCGCCGGCTCGCGCTCGACGCCATGGCCCACGGCCCGGTCCGCTTCGTCGCGGACGATCGGTACCTAGAAGTGGCGTTCAGCCCGGACGGGCGGTGCCTGGTGGGGTGGAGCGGAGACGGTGAAGCACGGGTGTGGGCGAGGGACGGCTCGCGCTGCACGTTCCGGTTCCTCCCCGTCGAACGGTATCCGGTCGACCTCCTCCTCCCACCGGACGGCAGCGCCGTGATCACCGTCGGTATCTCCCCCGTCGATGTGAACCTCCTCAGGGCCAGGGCCTGGCAGCTCCCGGCCGGCGCCCGGCTCGGCGAGCTCGAGTGGCGCAACAACTCGCGCCCTCCGGTCGTGCTCGCCTCCCCCGGCGAGGCGCCGCGGCTCGCCGTCCTCGAGCTCGAGCCGGCCGGCGCGGTGCTGCACACCCTCCCGCTGCGGCGCTCGTCCGCGCCCGTGCCGCTGCGCTTCGACCTGAGCGCCTGGTTCCGCGACCCGCCGACCGTCGAGGTCGAGGTGAACGGCGAGCGCCACGCCTACCCCACGGGGCCGGCGGTCGACCCGATGGGGCAGTGGCTGGCGGTCCCGGTCGGCCGGGAGATCGTCCTGCAGCCGCTCGAGGGTGGCGCGCCGGCGCGGGTGCTCGCCCGCCACGAGGTCCCGATCCGGTGGCTCGTGGCGTCCCCCGACGGCCGGTCGGTCGCGGCGCGCGACCAGACCGGCACGATCCGGCTGTGGTCGGTCGCAACCGGCGAGGAGACGGCACGGCTCGACGGGAAGGGGGACTACGGCTACAACGTCTTCAGCGCCGACGGGGCGAGCTTCCTCTCGTGCGGGCAGCCAACGAGCGGGGGAACCCGCACCCTCCGGGTGTGGCGGCTCGGGCAGGGCTCGGCCGAGCCCGGACGGTCGATCGTGCTGCCCGAGGGCTCGGCGTTCGGCGGGACCATGACCTGGGTCCCCAGCGATCGGCGCGCCCGCTGGGTCACCACCAACAGCAACAACCGTGGGGCGAGCGTGTGGAACCTCACCTGGCCGGCGGAGGCGCGGCCGGTCACCCTGCGCCGCGAGGGCGGCTCGCAGATGGGCGGCGTGAGCGTCCACCCGGACGGGACCTGGGTCGCGGGGAGCGGCGGGGAGGGCACGGCGATCTGGCCGCTCGACGAGCGGGCCGCGCGGACCCTGGTCGGCCACGGGGGCCTCATCCGGGGGCTGGCCTTCGCCCCGGACTCGAGCTGGCTCGCGTCCACCTCGTGGGACTTCACCCTCCGCCTCTGGCCCCTGGCCGGGGACCCGCCACCGCCTGCCAGGGTGCTGCTCGAACGGGGTCGTTTCCCCGGCTACCCCCAGGAACTCGACGTGAGCGCCGACGGCAGGTTCCTGGCGACGGGCACCAATGACGTGCGAGCGGTGCTGGTCTCGACCGAGGGCGCGGCGCGGCAGCTGCCGCGCTCCGGTCCCATCGGTCGCGTGACGCTGAGCGACGACGGGCGCCTCGCCGCAGTCGGGAGCGAGTCCGCCGACGAGGCCTTCGTCCGGGTCTGGGACCTCGCCACCCTCGGCGAGGTCGCGCGGCTCGACGCGGGCGACCGGAAGCCCATCTGGGGAGCGCTCTTCCTCGCCGGCGGGGGGCTGGTCTCCTGGGGCGAGTTCGGGATCCGCCTGTGGGATGTCGCGGCGGGCAGCTCCCGTCCCCTGTGGGTCCCGGACGACGCGCCCGCGGGCCACGCCGTCGTCAAGGTCCGGCGGAGCTCCGCCGACCTGCTGGTTGTGCTTGTCGGCCAGGGTTTTTATGGCCCCGGCGCCGCCTACCTCCTCGACCCGGCCACCGGCGCCGCGCGCCGCCTGGCCAGCCACGGCGACCGCGTCACCTGCGTCGCGGTCGACGGCAGCGGCACCGTCGTCGCCACGGGCTCGAAGGACGGCGTCGTGCGGGTCGGCGCGGCCACCGGGGAGGAGCCGCACCTCCTCCTCGGCGTCACCGGGGAGGTCAGTGCGGTGGCGATCTCGCGCCAGGGCGACTGGGTCGCCGCCGGGGGGTGGGACGGCACCATCCACCTGTGGCCGGTGCCGGACCTCTCGAAGCCTCCGGCGCACAGCCTGCCGCTTCCGGAGCTGCTCGCGAAGCTCGAGAGCCAGACCAACCTGCGCGCGGTCTCGGACCCGGCCGCGCCCGGCGGCTACCGCCTCGTCCCCGGCCCCTTCCCCGGCTGGGCGACGGTCCCGGAGTGGCAGCCGTGAGCGGCGCAGGGGTGAGA
>CAYTJW010000843.1:0-2900 GCA_964438135.1 uncultured Thermoanaerobaculia bacterium | reverse complement strand
GCTTCGCTCATCACCAGCGCCTGGGTCGCCAGCACCACTTCCTTGCCGGCCTGCGCCAATTCGCGCGCCAGCGCGAGCCAGTCGTCGAACTTGTACTCGTTGCGGCGCGAGCACACGACTTCGCCGAGCACCACGCGCCGCGCCACGCTCGCGCATCCGGTCCCCTCCCCGCGCTCGCCGCCGGGCGGGCCTGCCGGCCCGGCGACGCTGGCGGAGTGTAACCCGGCCGGCTGCCGGGGTTCAAAATGGCGCCGCCGTCGCGTATCGTGGGCGGGGGCGGAGGTGGCCATGGCGAAGCGGATCTGGGTGCTCGGCGTCGGTCTGGTGCTCCTGCTGCTGGTCGCGGCGGTGGTCGCGTTGCTCGTGGTCGGCGTTCGCGCGGGCAGCGTCCCCGGCTCGGTCGTGGTGTCCCTGCGCCTGGGCGGGCCGATGGTCGAGCTCAAGGCCGAGGACCCCCTGGCCGAGCTGATGGGCGAGGAGATCATCAGCCTGCGCCAGCTGCGCGAGGCGCTGCTCCTGGCCGCCGAGGACCCGCGGGTCGAGGGCGTGCGCGTGCGCCTGGACGGCTTCGGCGGCGGCATGGCCACCGCCTGGGAGGTCCGCCAGCTCCTCGACCGGGTCGAGGAGGGCGGCAAGTGGACCGCGGCCTACATGGACACGGTCGGGGAGTTCAGCCCCGGCAACCTGCCCTACTACGTCGCCTCGGCCTGCCAGGAGATCTCCGTCAACCCGATGGGCGACGTCAACCTGATCGGCCTGTCGGCCCGCTCGCCGTTCATCCGCGGCACCCTCGACAAGCTCGGCATCCGCGCCGAGTTCCCCGGCCGCGGCCCCTACAAGACGGCGCGCTTCATGTACACCAACACCGACTTCACCGACGAGCACCGGCAGATGATGGAGTGGATCCTCGACTCCCTGACGGCGCAGCTCACCGCCGACATCGGCGCCGGCCGCGGCATGACCGCGGACGAGGTCTGGAAGCTGGTCGAGCGGGCGCCCTTCCTGGGCCAGGAGGCAGTGGACGCGCGGCTGGTCGACCGTCTCGAGGACTGGGGAGGCTTCACCGTCCGGCTCGAGGAGCGCGCCGGCGCGGGCGCGCGGGTGCTCGGCTTCGCCGACTACCTCAACCGGGCGAGGAAGAGCCCGACCGGGGCCCGGATCGCGGTGGTGACGGCGGTCGGCGGCATCATGCGGGGCGAGAGCCGCAAGGACCTGAACCCGCTGCTCGGCGGCGACGTCATGGGCGCGGAGACCATCGCCCGGGCCTGGCGGGACGTGCGCAAGGCCAAGGACATCAAGGCGGTCGTGTTCCGCGTCGACTCGCCCGGCGGCAGCGCGGTGGCGTCGGAGGTGATCCGCCAGGAGATGGCGCGCACCGCGGAGACGATCCCGGTGGTGGTGTCGATGGCCTCGCTGGCCGCCTCGGGCGGCTACTGGGTCACCTGCGGCACCCAGCGCATCGTCGCCTGCCCGAGCACCCTCACCGCCTCGATCGGCGTGTTCGGCGGCCACATCAACATGGACGGCCTCTGGTCGGACAAGCTGGGGGTCACCTTCGGCCGCATCGACCGCGGCCCCAACGCCAACCTGTACGGCGACCTCGAGGACTGGACCGAGCCCCAGCGCGCGGTCATCAACCACCAGCTGGACCGCATCTACACCGCCTTCCTGGAACGGGTGGCGGAGTCGCGCAAGATGACCACCGAGCAGGTCCACGCCATGGCCGAGGGCCGGGTCTTCACCGGCGTGCAGGCGCAGGAGCGGGGGCTGGTCGACGTGGTGGGCGGTTTCGACCAGGCCCTGGTCGAGGCCCGGGTCGCGGCCGGCCTGGCGCCCGACGCGCCGATCCAGCTGGTCGACTTCCCCAAGGTGCTGCCGTGGTGGCAGCAGCTGGCCCAGCGCGGCCGCCACGAGGAGACCGCCGTGCGTCAGGTCGAGACCGCCATCGAGGGCTGGTGGCAGACCGGCGTGGCCAACCCCCCGGGCGTGGTCTGGATGCCCCCGATCTACGTGCGCTGAGGCTGGGGCGGGGTCGACGGCAGGCCGCCCCCGCCTTCGTGGGGTCGTGCCCGGCCGGGTGGAGGAGCGGTGGGCCGGCGGCCGGGAGTCGCCAGCTCGTCGCCGTGGGGTGGCCGGGAAGGACCCCTCACTGCTGCGGCGCCACGACCCGCACCAGGGCCGGGCTGGGCAGCACCGGGACGGTGACCGTCTCCCGGTAGACCAGGTCGGGCCCTGGCCAGCGCACCACCAGCTCGTGCTCGCCGGCGTGCACCTTGCGCTGGACCAGGGGGATCGGCCCGAGGGCGTCGCCGTCGAGGAAGGCGACGCCGCCGGGGGGCGCGGCGGGCGCGTCGGGCAGGACGGTCAGCAAGCCGACCTCGAGGGTCAGCGAGATGCTCCGGGTCGACTCGGTCACGGTGCGGGTCAGGGTGCGCTCCGGGAAGCCCGGCAGGGCGAGGGTGAAGGTGTGGGGCCCGGGCAGGAGGGGGAGGCGTCCGCCCGCGGTGCGGCCGTCACCGAACGGGCGGCCGTCGACCCGCACCTCGGCGGGCGGGTCGACCACCAGCCGCACCGTGATCGGCTGGACCGGGGTCGCGGTGGGGGTCGGCGGCAGCGGCGTCGCGGTCGGCGTCGCGGTCGGGGTGGGCGAGGGGGTGGCGGTCGGGGTCGGCGTCGTCGGCACCCAGGGTGCGCCGCCCGGGAAGACCCAGCCCTGCACGGTCGGCGACAGGTAGATCGCCAGGGCCGCGCCGGCCAGCGCCGCCAGCAGGCCGACGAACACCAGCAGCGGCGTGGCCGGACGGCGGTGCGGCTCGTGGGGCTCGGGCTCGGGGGGGCGCTCGAGCAGGGCGTGGTCGGGGGCGGCGGTCGCCGGCTCCGGCGCGGCGGCGGCGAGGGTC
>CAYTJW010000842.1:0-2909 GCA_964438135.1 uncultured Thermoanaerobaculia bacterium | reverse complement strand
GGCGGCGGCCCGGCTCGACGGCGTGCGGCGGGCGATCGCCGCGCTCGACGGCCTGGTGTGGGCCGACGTGCAGCCGGGCGCGCGGCTGCGCAACTGGGCCTCCGCCGGCCGCTGCCAGTCCGGGGTGCCGGGTGAGCCCCCCCTCTTCGACCGCGGCCTGCGCGGCGAGGGGCAGGTGATCGGCCTCATGGACACCGGGGTCGACGTCGACAGCTGCTTCTTCGCGGACCCCGCGCACGGCCTGCCGGCGACGAACGACGACCGCGGCACGGCGGTCGACCCGCTGCACCGCAAGGTGCTGGCGGTCGACTTCTACTGGTCCGAGGACTGGCCGGGGCCCGGCGCCGCGGCCTGGGACAGCCACGGCCACGGCACCCACGTCGCCGGCAGCGCCGCCGGCGACGGCGGCCCCTGGGGCGTCCACGACGGGGTCGACGGCATGGCCCCGGCCGCCCGGCTGGTGGTCCAGGACGGCGGCTTCGCGGTCGACGACTGCGCCGATCTGCCCGGCCTCGGCTGCCCGGTGCGGCCGCTCGAGCCGGTGCTGGAGCAGGCCCACGCCCAGGGCGCCCGCATCCACACCGACTCGTGGGGGGACGAGGAGAACTTCGTGCCCCACAACCGCTACACCGAGCGGACCGCGGACGTCGACCGCTTCTGCTGGCACCACCCGGACACGGTGGTGCTGTTCGCCGCCGGCAACAGCGGACCCGGGCCGGACACGGTCGGCTCGCCCGCCACCGCCAAGAACGCGCTGGCGATCGGCGCCACCGACCACGGCGACGAGGAGCCGTTGTGCGTGGCGTCGTTCTCGTCGCGCGGCTGGACCCACGACGGGCGGGTCAAGCCGGACCTGGTGGTGCCGGGGCGGTCGGTGGTGTCGGCTGGGGGCGACGGCGACGTCACCACCTCGGCCTGCCAGCAGGTGGCGTCGTCGGGCACCTCGATGGCCGCGCCCACCGCCGCCGGGCTGGTGGCGCTGGCCCGGCAGTACTTCGAGCAGGGCTTCTACCCCGACGGCCGGCCCGACCCCGGGCGCGGGTTCGAGCCGTCGGCGGCGCTGCTGCGGGCGACCCTGGTCGCGGCCGCGGTCGACCTCCGCGACCTGGGCTGCGACGCGGTCGAGCCGGTGCCGTCGCCCGACCAGGGCTGGGGGATGCCGGTGCTGGACCGGGCGCTGCCCTTCCCGGGCGACCCCGAGCGGCTGGTGGTGCTGGACCGGGCGCGGGCCTTCGCCGGCGGGGCCGACGCCCCGGTGAGCCTCGCGGTCGAGCTCGCCCCCGGCGCGCCGCTCAAGGTCGTGCTGGTGTGGACCGACCCCCCCTCCAGCTCGGCGGCGGCGGTCAACCTGGTCAACGACCTCGACCTGGAGGTGACGGGGCCGGACGGGACCTTCGCCGGCAACGTCTTCGTGGCCGGCGTGTCGGTCGCGGGCGGCTCCCCCGACCGCCTCAACCCGGTCGAGGTGGTGTGGCGCCCGGCGGCGAGCGGGGGGCGCTGGCGCGTCACGGTCCGCCCCCACCTCGTCGCGCTCGGCCCGCAGGGCTTCGCCGTGGCCCTGGTCGGCGCCGTGGTCTCCGAGCCGCCGCGCCGCCCCGCCGGCCGCCGCGGCGGGTGACGGAAGAGCGGCTCGGGCGCTTCCGGGTCACCGGCGGAGCACCAGGAGCCGCTCTTCCGTCATTTCCCGATACGCCCAGAGGGGGCCCTCGCGGCCGATGCCGGAGGCCTTGACGCCGCCGTAGGGCATGGGGTCGGTGCGCCAGGTGGGCACGTCGTCGTGGATGACGCCGCCGACCTCGAGCCGCCGCCACGCCTCCTGGACCTTGGCGGTGTCGCGGGTGAAGACCCCGGCCTGGAGGCCGTAGCGGGAGTCGTTGACCAGGTTGAGCGCCTGGGCGAAGTCCTCGTAGGCGTCGAGGGCGGCGACCGGGCCGAAGACCTCGTCGGACACCAGGGGCTGCTCCTCCGGCACGCTCTCGAGCAGGGCGGGTCGGATCAGGTTGCGGTCCCGCTCGCCGCCGCACAGGATGCGGCCGCCGGCGCGGCGGGCGCTGTCCAGCCAGCTCGAGACGCGGTCGGCGTTGGCGGTGTCGACCAGCGGCCCGCACACCACGTCCTCGCGGGCCGGGTCGCCGGTGGGCACGGCGGCGACGGCCTCGAGCAGGGCCTGGCGCAGCTCGACGTAGACGTCGCGGTGGGCCAGGACCCGTTGCACGGCGATGCACGACTGGCCGGCGTAGGCGTTGGCGGCGGTGGCGATGCGGCGCGCCACGTCGCGGAGGTCGCGGGCGTCCGGCTCGACCACCACTGCCGCGTTGCCGCCGAGCTCGAGGGCGACCCGCGTCCGCCAGGCCAGCTGCTTGAGGCGCCAGCCGACCTCCATCGAGCCGGTGAAGGTGAGCAGGCGGAAGCGCTCGTCGGTCGCCAGCGCCTCGGCGTCGGCGCCGCGCGCCGGCAGCACCGACAGCGCCCCGGCCGGCAGCCCCGCGTCGGCGAGGACGCGGGCCAGCATCAGGGCCGGGCCCGGCGTCTGGCTGGCCGGCTTGAGCACCACCGGGCAGCCGGCGGCGACCGCCGGCGCCAGCTTGTGCGCCACCAGGTTGAGCGGGAAGTTGAACGGCGTGATGGCCAGCACCGGGCCGACCGGCACCCGCCGCACGAGCGCCAGGCGCCCGTCGCCGGACGGGTACCCCGCCAGGTCGCGGGCCACCACCTCGGGGTGGCGGGCGCAGTGCAGCGCCTCGGTGAAGGTGTCGAGGCAGCGGTCGGCCTCGAGGCGGGCGAGGGTGATCGGCTTGCCGGCCTGCTCGGAGACGCAGGCGGCGAGCTCCTCGCGCCGCTCGCGGACGAGGGCGCAGGCGCGCTCGAGGACCGCCGCCCGCGCGGCCGGGCTGCGGGCCGCCAGTCGG
>CAYTJW010000841.1:0-2913 GCA_964438135.1 uncultured Thermoanaerobaculia bacterium | reverse complement strand
GGACGGCGCCCAGCGCAGCGTGGCCGGCTGCCCGGCGGTGGCCATGGCCCAGGTCGTCAACTTCTACCGCACCACCAACGGCACCGCCTTCGACGACGGCGACGACTACTTCCACAACTACTACAACGACTTCTGGATCGACGACGCGCACGCCGCCTACGGCTTCCCGTCCTTCCCGGAGCTGTCGGCGAGCCTGGCCGAGCTCGAGCTGCACTACGCCGCCGGCCTCGCCCCGACCGACGCCGACATGGCCGCGCTGGTCTTCGCCTGCGGCGTCGCCGCCCACCAGGTCTGGGACGCCTCGGGCTCCGGCACCTACGGCGTCGGCCAGGCGCTCGACGCCTACCAGCGTTTCGGCGTCGTCGGCATGGAGCTGCTCGACGAGACGGCCCCGGACCTCTACAGCCGCCTTGCCGACGACATGCGGAACGCCCGGCCGGCGCACCTGGCGGTGGTCGACCCCGGCTGGCAGTACGGCCACAACCTGGTCGTCGACGGCTACAACGACGGCGACGGCCGCTACCACCTCAACTTCGGCTGGGGCGGCAGCTCGGACGGCTGGTACCTGCTGCCGAGCGAGATGCCGATGAGCCTGACCGTGGTCGAGGGGATCGTCCTCGCCATCTCGATCCCGCTCCACGCCGACGGCTTCGAGACCGGCGACCTCGCGGGCTGGGGCGCGGCGGAGCCGTAGCTCGGGGGCGCGCCTCGGGCCACGCGCCGGCCCCGGCCGTCCGGCCCGGGGCAGGAGGCCAGGCCCGCGCGAAGGGAGAGCCTCAGGTCTCCCCCCCGCCGAACACCACGCTCCGGTCGCGGCCCTGGCGCTTGGCCTCGTAGAGGGCGGCGTCGGCCTGCCGCAGCAGCTCGTCCGGCGACGCGGCGCCGTGGGCCGGCGTCGCCGCCACGCCGACGCTCACGGTCAGCGCGAGGGTCAGCCCGTCGACCTCGAACGGTCTCCCCGAGACGCTCGCCCGCACCTTCTCGGCCACCCGCCAGGCCCCGTCCAGCTCCGTGTTGGGCAACAGCAGCAGGAACTCCTCGCCGCCGTAGCGGCCGAGCGAGTCCTCCTTGCGCGTCTGGCCGACGATGCGCCCGGCCAGCTCGGCCAGGACCCGGTCGCCGACCAGGTGCCCGTGGCGGTCGTTGACCCGCTTGAAGTGGTCGAGGTCGAGGAACAGGCAGGCCAGCGGCTGGTGGTAGCGCTGGCAGAGGCTGAAGGTCTTGGCCAGGGTGTCGAGGATGTAGGCCTTGTTGTGGGTCCCGGTCAGCCGGTCCATGATCGAGCTGACGTAGTACTCCTGGCTGCGCACCTCGAGCACCGCGTTGAGCGCCTCGAGCCGCGACCGCTGGTGCTCGATCTGGGCGTTCTTCTCCTCGAGCAGCCGGTTCGCCCGCAGCCTGAGGCGGTAGCGGTTGTAGACCAGGCCGGTCAGCGCCACGACCAGCCCGAGGGTCGCGACCATGAAGACCTGGATGCGCCGGTGGAAGCGGCCCTCGCGCCGCAGCACCTCGATCTCCCGCTCCTTCTTCTCGCTCTCGTAGCGCGCCCCGGCCTCGGCCGCCGCCCGCGCCGCCTCCTCGCTCAGGAGGGCGTTCTCCAGCTCGTTGAAACGACGGTAGAAGTGGAGGGCGCGCTCGAAGTCGCCGCGGGCCGAGTGGATCTCGGCCAGGTCGGCGCACGCCACCTTCATGTCCTGGCGGGACGAGACCTCGGTGGCGATGGCCAGCGACTCCTCGGCGTAGCCTCGCGCCTCCTCCAGCCGCCCCTCGATCCGCAGCACGTCGCCGATGTCGCGCAGGCTGACGGCTTCCTCGGCCCGCTGGCCGAGCTCGCGGCGGATGGCCAGCGCCTGCCGGTAGTGGTCGAGCGCACCCGCGAGGTCGCCTTGCTCGCGCCGCACGTTGCCGAGGTTGTTGAGCGAGGTGGCCTCGCCGGGGCGGTCCGCGAGCGCGCGCCGGATCTCCAGGGCCCGCCGGTGCAGCTGCTCGGCCCGGTCCAGGTCGTCGGCGCTGACCAGGATGGCGAGGTTGTTGAGCGGGTTGACCATGCCGCGCAGGTCGCCGAGCTGCTCGAAGGCCTCGAGGGAGCGCTGGTAGTAGTCACCGGCGACCTCGAGCTGACCGAGCTCGTCGTGGATGACGGCGATGTTGTTGAGCAGGTCGGCCACGCCACCGCGGTCGCCCCGGCTCTCGCGAATCCTGAGCGCCTCGTGGTACGCGGCCAGGGCCTGGTCGTAGCTGCCCTGGTAGTAGAGCGTGACGCCGAGCGAGTTGTACGCGGCCGCCAGCGTGGCCGGGCTGTCCACGTCGCGCAGCACCTCGAGGGCGCGCCGCGCCCCGGCCAGGGCCTCCTCCACCCGCCCCGCCTCGCGGTCGACCGCGGCCAGGTTGACCAGCGCCACCGCCAGCGGCTGGGCGAGGTCCGAGTCCTCGGCCAGGCGCACGCTCCGGCGGGTGACCTCCTCGGCGCGCCGGGTGTCGCCGAGGTAGGTGAGGGCGATGCCGAGCACGCGCAGGGCCGCCAGCCCCCGCTCCGGGTCGTTGCTGCGCTCGGCCTCCGCCAGCGCCTCCTCGGCCAGGGCGGCGGCCCGCTCCGGCGAGCCCTCGAGCAGCTGCCCGGCCAGCTCCAGCAGCAGCGGCAACCGGGCGCCGCCAGTGGCGGCCGCCAGCCGTCGCTCGAGCTCCTCGACCGGCGGGGTCGGCTGGGCGTCGGCGGGCGCGACCAGCAGCAGCCAGAACACGCAGACGACCGCCGCGACGGACCTCATCACCAGGCAGAGTAGCCGATCTGCGGTCGCCGCGGCACCGGGTTCCCGCCCGGGCGGGCCGGACCGCCCACGGGCGTCGCGGGCCACGACGGCAGCGCCCCGCGCGTCGACCGCGCGGGGCGCGTCACGGGCCGTCGGCTGGGGC
>CAYTJW010000840.1:0-2915 GCA_964438135.1 uncultured Thermoanaerobaculia bacterium | reverse complement strand
GCCTGGGCCCCCACACCCTGCGCGCCGAGACCGCGGCCGTGGTCGGGGTGGCGCTGCTGCTCGCGCTCGAGCGGTAGCCGCCCTCGGCGCCGGGCAAGGGGATCCGCCCGCTGCCCGCCGTCGGGCGGCGAGCTACGGCGGCTCGTCCTCGGCCGCCTCCAGCCAGGCGCGGTCGGCGGCGTCGGATGGCCGCACCGTCCGCTTGGTGCGGATCAGGGTGAGCCGGTCGGCGACGACCACCGTGGCGCCGCCGAGGTCCACCCGCAGCGCCGAGGGCATGGCGTCCGCCCAGGTCACGCCGCAGGCCGCGGCCAGCAGGTCGACCATGATCTCGTCCGCGACCCGCACCACGGCGTAGCGCTGGAGGTCATCGGGGTCGATCTCCGCCGCCGCGTTGTCCTCGAGCACCGACAGCGCCGCCTTGAGCCGGAGGACGTTGTCGGGGGCGGGGTCGACGAGCAGGTCGACGTCCTTGGTGGTCCGCTCGCCGCCGTGCAGGATGACGGCGAAGCCGCCGATCAGGACGTAGCGGGCCCCTGCCCCGTCGAGAGCTCGGCAGATCCGACGGACGTCGTCGACCGTCGGCGGTCGGACCTCCTGGACATGTGGCTCCTGGCCCACTCCTGCGCCTCCTCGAAGGTCGAGAACCGGAACAGCCCGCGCGGGGCCAGCGTCGCGCCCCGCAACGCCCAGGCGGTGCGCAGCAGCGCGTCGGCAGACGCAACGGTCGGTCGGGCCTCCCGGCGGGTCCCCACCGTCCTCGACGGCAGCAGGTCGACCTCGCGGCTCCCTCTCATGTCCCTAGGATACGCCTCGACGGGCCGCTATTCCCGGTCGGCCTGCGACTACCGCCTCCGGCGCCCGCGGCGGCGGCTCCCGTTGAAGGCGCCGCGAGCCCGGCCGGGGCCGGGGGGACGTGGTCACCGGGCAGCGAAGAGGTCGGCCTTCTGCTCGCCGCTCGCGGCGGCGCAGGTCACGACGCAGGCGAGCAGGAGGAGGACGTAGAGGGAGCTCTCGAGGAGCAGCGAGGGGTGGTCCCCGAGCCCCAGCCGGCCGGCCCAGAGCAGGGCCGCCACGACGAGGCCGGCGCGCAGCGCCCGCAGCGGCCGCATGACGAGGAAGAAGGCCAGGGGGCCGGTCAGCGTCGCCGCCAGGAGCAGGTACTCGACCGCCGGGTGGCGGGAGTGGAGCCCGCCGCAGTGGGGGCAGACAACGGTGAAGCCGTTGACGTGGTCCCACAAGCCGGTGGCGAGGCGGAGGCCGCACAGGGAGCAGGGGCGGGTCCAGCGGGACCGCTCGTCCGGCACCCGGGCGCGGACCCGTCCCCTCGGCGGCGGCGCCAAGTCGCCCGGCGCCGGCCCCGCCGGCCGCTGCTGCCGGGACACCAGCAGGTCGGCCGTGGCGCGTGAGATCGGCTGCCGGTCGAGGAGCCGGGTCGTGCCGCCGCCGGGCCGCGCCAGGAGCAGTGTCACCCGCGCCCGGGTGGCGCAGCCGCACCGCCACAGCTCGGCCTGGAGGCGTGGCCAGCCGGGGTCGGTGCGGGCCACGAGCCGCCCGAGGTCGCCCTCGTCCCAGCGCTCCGGCAGCGGCTCCTCCTCCGGGTCCCCCTCGTCGTCGTCGTCCTCGTCGTCCGGGTCGGTGGCGCCCGTCCGGGGCCAGGCCGGCGGCAGGGTCAGGGGACCGACCCGGACCGGCCCCCGGCACCAGCCGCCGCACGCCTCGCAGTAGGGGCGGGCGGTGACCGCCCCCCAGGCGAAGAGGGCCGCGCCGCCGACCACCGCGGCCGCCTCGGCGAGCCACACCGCCGCCAGGACCGGGCCCGCGACCCGGTAGTGGGTCCAGCGCCAGGTCCCTTCGCCGAGGGCGCGCCCGAGCACGGCGAGGACTGTCGCCGGGTCGAGGTCGCCGAGCGGCGCCCCCACGACCAGGTGAGCGAAGGTCCAGAGGCTCGCCGCCTCGGCGCCGAGCCCGACGACGACGGCCACGGCCACGGTCGTCGCCAGGTCGCGGACGTGGAACGCGCGCAGGCCGAGGCCGGTGCACCAGCCCGCGCCGAGCGCCACCGCGCCGGTGGCGAGGAGTGCGGTGACGGGCCCCCGCAGCTCGTGGAGCACCATCGCCTGGAGGGCGCCGAGGACGCATCCGGCGGCGAGCCCGGCGCCGAGCCCGGCAACCACCCCGAGGGGTCGGCTCCTCATCGCCCCGGTCCTCGCGTCCCGGTCACCGCGCGGACCATAGCACGAGACCGGCCGATGGCAGAGGGAACGGGTTCGCGACTCGGGAGAGGGGCTACACTGCGCGGCGTGGGAGGGGCGATGTGGGTCGACTCGCACGCGCACCTGGCGATGCTGCCGCCGGAGGAGGTCGACGCGGTCCTCGAGCGGGCGGCGGCGGCCGGGGTGGGCGGCGTGCTGGTGCCGGCGTCGGGGCCGTCGGACCTCGACCGGGTGGTCGAGCTGGGGGCGGCGCGGCCGGGGCGGGTGGTGGTGGCGGTCGGCGTCCACCCGCACGAGGCAAAGGGCTTCGACGACGCCTTCCGGCGCCGGCTCGAGCGGGCGGTGACGGCGCCGGGGGTGGTGGCGGTGGGCGAGATCGGGCTCGACTACCACTACGACTTCTCGCCGCGGGAGGACCAGTTGCGCGCCCTCGCCTGGCAGCTCGACCTGGCCGCCGAGCGGGGCCTGCCGGTGGTGCTCCACACCCGCGAGTCGTGGCCCGACCTGGAGGCCGCGCTCGCGGCGCGCGCCGGCCGCCTGCGCGGCGTGTGCCACTCGTTCTGCGAGGGGCCGGCCGAGGCGCGGCGGGTGGTCGAGCTCGGCCTGCTGGTGGGGATCTCGGGCATGGTCACCTTCGGCTGGGGCGAGCGCATCCGCGCCGCGGCCCGGGCGGTGGGGCTCGGGCGGCTGCTGGTCGAG
>CAYTJW010000839.1:0-2918 GCA_964438135.1 uncultured Thermoanaerobaculia bacterium | reverse complement strand
CGTGTCCCCGGCCGCCAGCCGGGCCTCGGCGAGCAGCGCCCGCGCCTGGGCCTCGCGGTCGGGGCGCCGGGCGTCGGCGAACGCGGTCGCCGCCGTCTCGAGCGCCGACGCCGCGGCGGCGGCGCTCGAGGACTCGAGCAGGACCTCGCCCAGCGCCAGCTGGCTCTCGGCCACGTTGACCGCCTCGCCGAGCTCCTGACGAATGGCCAGGGCGCGCTCCTGGCGCTCCCGCGCCGCGGCCAGGTCGCCCGTCAGCAGGTGCAGCTCGCCGAGCGTGCTCAGGGTGTGGGCGAGGTCGCCGCGCCGCCCCATCTCCTCCTGGGCGGCGAGCGCCTCCTCCAGCAGGGGCCTGGCGTCCGCCAGCCGCCCCTGGTGGAGACGGACCAGGGCCAGGTTGACGGTCGCCTTGGCCTCCTGGACCCGGTCGCCGACCTCGCGGAAGAGGGCGATCACCCCCTCGAAGGACGAGCCGGCGCGGTCCAGCTCGCCCTCCTGGAGGGCGATCACCGCCAGGTTGCCGAGGGCGTTGGCCGAGCCGCGCCGGTCCCCGAGCTGCTGGCAGGCGTCCAGCGACTGCTCCAGCAGCTGCCGGGCCCCGCCGCGGTCACCCCGCTCGAGCAGCCCGGTGGCGAGCAGGTTGAGGGTCTGGGCGACCTTGGCCCGGTTGCCGGACGCCTCGTACAGGCGCCGCGCCTCGAGGTAGGCGGCGGTCGCCCGCTCGGCGTCGCCGAGCCGCGTTGCCGCCTGGCCGACCAGGACCTGGCCGGACGCCACCATCTCGTCGCTGCGCAGCTCCCGGCCCTTGGTGATGGCCACCTCGGCGACCTCGAGCTGCTGCCGGTAGTCGGACAGGGCGCGCGCCGAACGGGCCGCGACCAGGTCGATGCGGGGGTCGTCCCGCTGCGGGGCCGGCAGGGCGCGCAGGGTCTTCACCGTCGCCTGCGCCGCCGCCCCCTGGCCGGCCGACACCTGCGCCGCCGCCAGGCGCAGGCCGTAGTCGAGGCTGTACGGGTCGAACTCGAACAACGCGGCGTAGCTCTGCGCCGCAGCCTCCCACTTGCCGGTCGCCTCGGCGAAGCGCGCCTCGACCAGGAGCCTCTGCTCCCTCGGCATCCCCTGCTCCGCCATGGCCAGCTCATGGGCGCGGGCGGCCGCCTGGTTGGCGCGGTCGTCGTAGCCCAGCGACCGCCACGCCCCGGCCAGCGCGTCCTGGACCAGCGGCTTGTCGGGCTCGAGCACCGCCGCCTGCTCCAGCAGCTGCGCCGCCCGCTGCGGCTGGAAGGCGCGCAGGGCCTGGAGGCCCTCGGCGTACAGCTGGGTCGCGGAGGCCGAGCTCGGGAACGAGGTGCGCAGGGGCGCCGCGGTGGCCGGCGCCGCCGCCAGGCCGAGGTCGGTCCGCAGCGAGCCGCCCACCGCCGCGACCAGGTCGAAGAGGGCGTCCTCGCTGCCCCGCTGGCTCTGGTTGGCCACCTGCTCGCCGGTGTCCGCGGCCTGGGTCCAGACGGTCAGGTCGACGGCGCCGCCGCTGCCCGCCCGCCGGTAGCCGCCGCCGACGAACAGGTCGGCGCCGAGGCGACGGTGGAGCAGCTCGAGGGTGTCCTCGGCCAGGGTCTGCAGGGTCTCGAGCCCCAGCTCCTCCCGGGCGCGCGCCACGGTCTCGCCGGGCACCGCCCGCAGCTGGCCGCCGCTCGAGAGCTCGGCGCTGAGCGCCTCGGCCAGCGCGGTCGAGATCCACGCCGCCTCCGGCGGCCCCCAGTTGTTGAAGCCGAGCACGGCGACGGTCTTCCTCCGGTCCGCCGAGCGGCCCAGCTGGAGCACGGCGACCGTCCCCAGCACGGCCAGGGCCATGCCGGCCAGGCCCGCCAGCAGCAGGGACAGCCGCCGCCGCCGGGCGGCCGCGGGCGACGGGGCGCCCTCGTCCCGCAGCCGCCGGACCTTGGCCGAGTCGGGGGGCGGGGTGAGGGGCGCGAAGCCCGGCACCCCGACCTCGTACACCCTCACCCCCTCCTCCACCCCCTTGAAGGCGTACACCCCGTGGGCGCGCCACTCGAGCGCCGGCCCGCTCGCGTCGCGGTCGACCGCCGCCCGCCGGGCCAGGTCGTAGGCACCGCGGGTGAGCAGGGTCTGGCGGCCCTGCGCCAGGGACATGAGCCGGGCCGCCATCGGCTTGGCCAGCCCTTCCACCTCGAGCGGCTTGGCGCCCCGGGCCACGTCCTCGGCCGGGTTCTCCCGCACCCACACCTCGCCCAGGTGAATGCCGGCCCGCGCCTGCAGGTCGACCGACACCTCGGTGGAGAGCTCGGCCAGTGCCTGGTGGTAGGCGAGGGCGTAGCCGACCGCGTCGATGGGGCGCTCGAACAGCAGCAGGAAGCCGTCGGTCTTGTCGATCTCGCGGCCGCCGTGACGGTGCAGGAGGTCGCGGGCGAGCCGGTCGTGGCGGCCGAAGATGGCGAACGCGCGCTCGTCACCGAGCCTCTCGAGCAGCTTGGTGCTGTCGACGAGGTCGGTGACCAGCAGGGTCTTCAGGACTGCGCCGGATGCGCCCGACGCGTGCGAGTCCATGGCGCGCCCCTCTCCGGCCGCGTCGCCGCGACGCTGGCGGGATTATAGGCGACCCGGGCGGTTTCGGGGGGATCGGCCGGGCAGGTTTGCCGCGGTCCGCGATCGGGCGCGGGACCGGGCCGGGCCCGGCCGGCGTCGTTCGGCTACACTCGGGGGGATGCAGGAGCCGACCCCCGGCAGCCCCGAAGCGACCCGTGCCGCGCCGCGGCGGCGTCTGCTCACCCGCCGCCGCGTGCTGCTCGGGCTCGGCGGCGCGGCCGGCGCCGGGGTCCTGGGGGTGGGCGGCTTCCTCCTCGCCGACCGCGGCAGGCGCTTCTTGCGGCTTCGCGGCACCACGGAGATGGCGAAGTCCGGGC
>CAYTJW010000838.1:0-2925 GCA_964438135.1 uncultured Thermoanaerobaculia bacterium | reverse complement strand
CGCGGCGCCAGGCTGGCGAGGAGCGGGAGCTTCGGGTATCGTGCCCGGGCAAACAGGGCGGCGCGGCGGACCCGGCTCCGCGCCCGGGAGGGAAGTCGCCATGAAGTGAATCGTGACGTTCGTGATCGTGGGGTGCGTGGTGGCACTGGCCGGCCTCGCCGGGGCCGCCGAGACGCTGACCGGGACGCCGGCCGTGCCGGGCGCGAGCGCGGTCCCGAGCGCGCCCGTGACCCTCCTCCCGGCCCGCGCCGAGACCTTCTACACCGACCGCGCCACCTTCCAGGCCGCCAACCCCGGCCTGGCCCTGGAGGACTTCGAGACCCCCCTCCACCCGCCGGGCAGCGCCGTGCTCCTCGGCTGCCCCCACCCGGCCAACAACGCCGGCGGCTCGGCGGGCTGCTACAACGCCGGCGACCTGCTGCCCGGCTTCAGCATGACCTCTCCGGGTTCGACCACCGCCGCCGAGGCGGTGGTCACCCTCGACGGCGCGGCCGGCTACGGCAGCCCGGCCGGGATCGTCCTCGGCTCCAACACCTTCACCGCTTCGACCCGGGTCGACTTCGACCCGCCGGTCGCGGCGGTGGGCTTCCTGGTCGTCACCCTGGTCGGCGGCAACCCGGTCGACGTCACCCTCTACGACGCCGGCGGCGCGACCATCAATGGCCAGGTCGGTGTCCCCGGCGGCGCGGCCGGCTCGTTCTGGGGCGTGTACTCCGACACGACGCCGATCGCCGCGGTCGTGGTCAACGACCCGACCGGCGCCGACGTCGAGCTGCTCGACGACATGGAGTTCGGCGACCCGGTCCCGGTCGAGCTGCAGAGCCTGAGCGTCGAGTAGCCGCCGCGGGCGCGGCCGTGGCCGCCGGGGTCGTCAGCGGGCGCGCCGGCGGGTGCGTGTCAGCGCCTCCGGGCCGACCATGAACGGGCTCAGCACCTGCAGGTCCCCCAGGGTCTGCCCGTGCTGGAGGTCCTCGGTCAGCAGCACCGAGGCGCCGCTGGCCTGAGCCGCGGCCACGATCAGGGCGTCCCACCACGACAGGGCGTGGCGCGTCTCCAGCGACCAGGCTCGCTCCACGACCTCCTGGTCGATGCTCAGGGGCTTCCAGGCCAGCAGCGAACGCACGACCCGCCGTGCGTCCTCGACCGGCATGGCGAGCTTGCGGCCGAGCGTCGCGTAGAGCTCGTGCAGGACCTGGGTGCTGACCCGGCCCGCCCGTGCCGCCCACAGGGCGTCGAGCCAGGCGGTGGCCCGGGCGTGCTTGGCCGGCTCGCTCGAGTCGAAGCGGTAGACGAAGACGTTGGTGTCAACGAAGACCGGCGCGGTCATGGACCTCCTCCCGCGACGGCAGGCCGGTGCCGGGCTCGCGCAGCGGGCGGGCGGCGATCGAGCAGAACTCGGCGCCGGCCTCCTCGTACCGTCGCTCGGCCTCCATCCGCTCGC
Source organism: uncultured Thermoanaerobaculia bacterium (assembly GCA_964438135.1). GTDB lineage: Bacteria > Acidobacteriota > Thermoanaerobaculia > Thermoanaerobaculales > Sulfomarinibacteraceae > CAYTJW01. The sequence goes on along the minus strand of CAYTJW010000838.1, from coordinate 1,484 downwards.
GCAGCATCTCGCCCAGCAGGCGCGACACGCTGGTGCCCCTCTGCGCCGCCTCGACCCGTGCCCAGCGGGCCACGTCCTCTTCGACGACGATGGTGACGTTCCTCATGCCACGAATCTAGTGTGCCACGAGTTTCGTGTCAAGAGACCCGGTGCAGCGGCGGCCCGTGTCAGCCCAGCCGCCGCCGCAGCACCAGGGCCGCGGCGGTGCCCGTGACCGCGGCGAAGGCGAGGAAGTAGACGGCCGTCCCCCACAGCGCCGCGGGCGGGTCGCCCCACACCAAGAGCCGGGTCAGGGCGTGCATGGCCTGGCCGGTGGGCAGGGCGAGGGCGACCGCCCGCAGCGGCGGCGGCACCACCTCGAGCGGCCACCAGCAGCCGCCCAGGGCCGCGAGCCCGAGGGTCAGGAACAGGCCGACGGCGTCGGTCTGGCCGACGGTCCGCAAGAGGCTGGCGAGGAGCACGGCCACGCCGGCGGCAGCCAGCACCAGCAGGGCCAGCACGGCGAAGACCGCCGGGGCGCGGCCGCCGAGCGGCAGCCGGAACACCAGCGCCGCCAGGGCCAGCAGGTAGGCGGCCTCGGCCAGGCCGGGCAGGACCAGGCCGAGCATGCGGCCCGTCACCAGCGACGGTGCCGACACCGGCCAGGCCAGGGTGCGCACGAGCAGGCCGGCCTGGCGGTCGACCGCCAGCCGGATGGCGCCCGACACCAGCACCGACAGCAGCACGAACATGACCATGTTGCCGGGCACCGACTGCTTGAAGCCGGACGGCACCTCGCGCCGCGCGCCCCAGTCCGAGGCGGAGACCTCGACGCGCGGCGCGGAGCGGGTGCGGCCGAGGTCGGCCAGGGTCGGCTCCGCGCCCGCGAGCCGCGCCGCCAGCAGGTCGGCGCGGGCGGTCCAGAGGACCTTCTCGAGCAGGGCCTCGAGCCGTGCCGCGCCGGGGTCGCCCTGGCGCGACCAGAGGGTCGCCTCGACCGGGTCGCCGGCGAGGAGGCGCTGGCCGAGCTGGTCGGGCAGGTCGAGGCGGTAGCCGCGCCGGGGCATGTCGCGCTCCCCCTCCCACCGCTTGCGGCGCTCGACCCGGTAGTCGGCCGCCTCGAGGGCGGCGACGACCGCCTCGGTGCCGGCGTCGGACGCTGCGGCGACCACCGCCACCGGCGTCGGCTCGGCCGGGGCGGAGCGGAAGGCGAGGCCGAAGAAGAGCGTGAACGGCAGCGGCATGAGGAGGAGCCAGAGCAGGCTCTCGCGCGACCGCAGCAGGCGGCGGAGGTCGCACAGGGCGAGGGCGAGGACGTGGCGGGCGCTCACCGCCCCACCGCCTTGCGCGCCTCGAGGCGGATGGCCAGGGTCAGGCTGACCGCCGCGAACGCGGCCAGCGCCAGCAGCCGCCACGCGAGGCCGAGGGGCCCGAGGTCGGCGCTGCCCTGGGCGAGGCGGAGCGCGTCGACCGCCCAGCCGGTCGGCAGCACGGTCGCCACGCCG
>CAYTJW010000837.1:0-2930 GCA_964438135.1 uncultured Thermoanaerobaculia bacterium | reverse complement strand
GTCCACGTCCACGTCCACGTCCACGTCCACGTCCACGTCCACGTCCACGTCGAGGGAGGACGGTGGTGGCGGCGGGGCGTCACACCCCCGCGGCGGCGAAGACGCGGTCGACGATGGCCTGCGCCTCCGCCACCACGCGCTCGAGGTGCTCGTCGCCCTGGAAGCTCTCGGCGTAGACCTTGTAGATGTCCTCGGTGCCGGACGGCCGGGCCGCGAACCAACAGCCCGCGGCCATGACCTTGAGCCCGCCGATGGCGGCGTTGTTGCCGGGGGCGTGGGTGAGGCGGGCGGTGATCGGCTCGCCGCCCAAGGTGGTGGCCTCGACCTGGTCGGGGGACAGCCTGCCGAGCAGGGCGCGGCGGGACGGGCTCGCCGGCACGTCGAGGCGACGGTAGGACGACCGCCCGAAGCGGGCCTCCAGCTCGCGGTAGCGCTCGCCGGGGTCGCGGCCGGTGACGGCGGTCATCTCCGCCGCCAGCAGGTCGAGGATGATGCCGTCCTTGTCGGTGGTCCAGACCGTGCCGTCGGAGCGCAGGAAGGAGGCGCCGGCGCTCTCCTCGCCGCCGAAGCCGATGGAGCCGTCGAGCAGGCCGTCGACGAACCACTTGAAGCCCACCGGGACCTCGACCAGGCGGCGGCCGAGGCTGGCGGCGACGCGGTCGACCATGGCGCTCGACACCAGGGTCTTGCCGACCCCAACCCGCTCGCCCCAGCCCGGCCGGTGCTGGAACAGGTAGTCGACCGCCACCGCCAGGTAGTGGTTGGGGGCGAGGAGGCCGCCGGACCGGGTGACGATGCCGTGCCGGTCGTAGTCGGGGTCGTTGCCGAAGGCGACGTCGAAGCGGTCCGCCAGGCCGATCAGGGAGGCCATGGCGTACGGCGACGAGCAGTCCATCCGCACCTTGCCGTCCCTGTCCACGGTCATGAAGGCGAAGGTCGGGTCGACCCGGCGGTTGACCACCTCCAGGTCGAGGCGGTAGCGCTCGGCGATCGGCTGCCAGAAGGCGATGCCGGAGCCGCCGAGCGGGTCGACGCCGATCCTGAGACCGGCCGACGCCACCGCCTCGAGGTCGACCACCGTCGCCAAGTCCTCGACGTAGGGCGCGACGAAGTCGTGCTCGCGGGTGGTGGGCGCGGCTTGAGCGCGCGCGAACGGCAGCCGCCGCACCCCGGCCAGCCCCGAGCGCAGCAGCTCGTTGGCCCGCCGTTGGATGGCGGCGGTGGTGACCGTGTCGGCGGGGCCGCCGCTGGGCGGGTTGTACTTGATGCCGCCGTCCTCGGGCGGGTTGTGGGAGGGGGTGACCACCACCCCGTCCGCCAGCCCGTCGCGACGGCCCCGGTTCCAGGTCAGGATGGCGTGCGACACCACCGGCGTCGGCGTGTAGCCGCGGCCGGCCTGCACCACCACCTCGACCCCGTTGCCGGCCAGCACCTCGAGGGTGGTGGCGAAGGCCGGCTCGGACAGGGCGTGGGTGTCCATGCCGAGGAACAGCGGGCCGCTGGTCCCGGCCCCCGCCCGGTGCTCGGCGATCGCCTGGGCGATGGCGAGCAGGTGGGGCTCGTTGAAGGTGCCGCGCAGCGACGAGCCGCGGTGGCCGGAGGTGCCGAAGGCGACCAGCTGGGCCGGGTCCTCGGGCTCGGGCTCCCGGGTGTAGTACTCCGCCACCAGGCGGGCGACGTTGGTGACCAGCTCGGGCGGCACCGGCTTGCCGGCGAGGGGGTGGACGGTCATGGCTTCCTCCGCTCGGGTGGCGCTCGCGCCGACCCTGCCCGCATGATCGCACGGCGGCGGCCGGCCGCGGTCGCTCGCGGTGCCGGCGCCGCTCCCGACCGGGAGGCGAGACCGGTGCCCGGGAAGGGCGTCGGCAGGGCGGACCCTGGTTGGTCGGCTCGCGGACTGCTCACGGCCGTCACGCCGTCCCGTCCCGGTCGAAGCCGGGACCGGCAGGACCGGGCTCACGTCAGGCCGGTCGCGTCGACCGCGACGTCGTCCCGGCCCTCGACGTGGTGTGGGTGGGCCGCGCTCTCCTCGACCGCGCCATCGCCGCCCGCCTCGCCGGCGGCTCGCCGCGGGTCAGCCTCACCGACTGGGCCAGCTTCGAGGTCATGCGCGACCGCTCCGTCCTGCGCGCCTTCGCCTTCGACCGCCACTTCCAGGACCAGGGCTTCCTGCTCGTGCGGTAGGCGGGCCGGCCCCGGCGTGACGCGCTCAGGGCGCGTCGACCCGCCAGTGCTCCCGCTCGGCCTCCCAGCTGGAGGAGACCGACTCCGGCGGCCGGGCGAGCACCGCCCTGGCCTGCGCCAGCACCGTGCCGTCCTCGAGCTGCAGCTCGGCCGTCGCCTCGGCGCGGTCGCCGTGGCGGCCGAGCAACCGCCCGACCAGCTCGAGCCGGGTCCCGGTCGGCGTCGGCCGGCGGTACACGACCTCCAGCTTGGCCGTCACCATCAGGTCCTCGAAGCCGCCGTCCATGAGCACCGTGCGGCCGGCGGTCTCGTCGAGCAGGGCGGCGACGACGCCGCCGTGCACCACCCCCGGGTAGCCGTTGAAGTGCTCGGCCACCACCACCTCGCCGCGGACCTCGCCGGCGCCGCGGTCGTTGGCCCAGCGCACGCCGAGCCCGACCGGGTTCTCCCGGCCGCACACGAAGCAGCTGCGCGAGGTCGGCTGCCACTCGGTCATCGCTCGCTCCCCTTTCCTCCCGCTCGCTGTCCGCCAGCCCGGTCCCGCCGGGCGACCCAGCGGTCGACCCGGGCCACCTCCCCGGGCGTGGTGCACTGCTGCCGCAGCGCCTCGAGCGCGCCGGTGGGGCGCCGGTCCGGGCCGGCGACGAACACGTCCCGCACCACCGCCCACTCCAGCCGGGCCGCGAACTCGCCCGGCGGCCTCAGGGTCGTCGCCGCGCCGAGCAGCCCCAGCGCCAGGGTCGCGG
>CAYTJW010000836.1:0-2934 GCA_964438135.1 uncultured Thermoanaerobaculia bacterium | reverse complement strand
CCTCGTCACGTCGCGGTCGCCCACCCCGCGGTCCTGGCCGCGGTCCACCTGGTCGAGCCCCTGCGCGGGCTCCAGCCGACGTCGCTGGCCCTGGCCGCGGTCGAGCCGGTGTCGTTCTACGGCGAGGCCGCCGTCGAGGCCCTCGCCCTCCAGGCCAGCCAGCGCCTGCAGGGCGCCCAGCCCGACCCGGCGGTCGGCGGCCTGACCCTGGCGTTCAACGTCGTCACCCTGGACGCCGGGGAGCTAGCCGACGAGGCCTCCGTCCTCCTCGAGGACCTGCAGGTCGTCGCCTCCCGCTCCATCGCCGGGCTGTTCCACGGCCACGTGGCCCACGTCGCCCTGACCTTCTCCGAGCCGCGCTCCGCGGCCCAGGTCGAGGACGCCTGGCGCGGCTCGGAGCAGCTCGAGGTGGTGGACGGCAGCCTCCAGCTCGACAGCGTCGCCGACAGCGAGCGGGTGCGCGTGACCCGGCCGCAGCTCGCCGCCGACGGCCGGTCGGTGGCCGCCACCGCCATGGTCGACGGTCTGCGCCTGGCCGCGCTGACCGCGCTGCGGGTGGTGCGGTCCGGGGTCTGAGCCGTCGCGTCGGCAGGAGGCCGAGCCCGACGGCGGGCGGTCAGGGCCCACCGAGCAGGGCGCGGACCCTGGCGCTCAGGTCGGCCAGCCGGAAGGGCTTCTGCATGAAGCCGGCCGGTGCCGCCGCGGAGAAACGCTGGAGCGCGTCGTCCTCGCTGAAGCCGCTGACCATGAGCACCTTCACGTCCGGCCGGCGGCGCACCAGCTCGTGGAAGGTCGCCACCCCGTCCATGCCGGGCATGGACAGGTCGAGGATCACCAGGACGATGTCGTCCGCCCTGGCCTCGAACAGCCGCAGGCCTTCCTCGCCGCTCGCCGCGCCGAGGCTGTCGTAGCCGATCCGGCGCACGTACTGCCGGCCGAGCTCCCGCAGCAGGTCGTCGTCCTCGATCACCAGGATCGTGCCGGAGCGGCGGCTCTCCCGGGGGGCGGGCGCCGGCGGCGCGCCGGTCCACGGTAGCGCGTCGCCGCCGGCGGTCGGCTCGCAGGCCGGGAAGAGCACGCGGATCGTGGTCCCCCGCCCGACCTCGCTGTCGACCAGGATCGCCCCGCGGTGGCCGCGGACGATCCCCAGCACCGCCGACATGCCGAGGCCGCGGCCGGTGAACTTGGTCGAGAAGAAGGGCTCGAACAGCCGCTCCAGGGTCCCCGCGCCCATGCCGCAGCCGGTGTCGGACACCTCGAGGAAGGCGAAGCGGCCGGGGCCGGGCTTCTCCTCCAGGCGGCTCCGGCTCAGGGAGCTCTCGTCGCAGCGCGCCACCCCGGTCGCCAGGACCACCACCCCGGGCCGGCCCGCGATCGCCTCCGAGGCGTTGGTGATCAGGTTCATGACCACCTGCTGCACCTGGCCGGCGTCGGCCATGACCACCGCCGGCTCCGCGGCCAGGGCGAGCTCGAAGCTCACCGTCGACGAGAGCGCGGCGCGGAGCAGGTCGACGTTCTCGCGCGCCAGCTGGTTGAGGTCGACCGGCGCGACGACGAAGCGGCCCTTGCCCGAGTACGCCAGCAGCTGCCGGGTCAGGTCGGTCGCCCGCTGCGTGGCGCGGATGGCGTGGTCGAGGTCGGCGAGCGCCGGCTCGCCCGGGGCGAGGCTCAGCATGGCCAGGTCCAGGTGCCCCTGGATCGCCATCAGCAGGTTGTTGAAGTCGTGGGCGATGCCGCCCGCCAGCACGCCCAGGCTCTCCAGCTTCTGGGCCTGGAGCAGGCGCCGCTCGAGCTCGAGGCGCTCGGCCTCCGCCCGCCTGAGGTCGGTGACGTCGCGGACGATGGCCACCACCTCGTCGCTGCCGAGCGCGACGACGCGCGCCTCGAAGGTCTGCGCGCCGCCCGGCATCGGCAGCACGTACTCGACCGTCGCCACCTCGCCCGCCAGGGCCTCCCGGATCGCCGCGTCGACCTGGGGGGCGACCGCGGCCGGCAGCACCTCCTGCACCGGTCGGCCGAGGAAGCTCTCGGGCGTCGTGAAGAGGTCCCCGGCCCGCCCGGCCTTGAAGTCGACGATCGTGCCGTCGCCGAGCATCCGGAAGTAGAGGTCGGGGAGGACCCGGAACAGGCTCGCGAGCTGCCGGTTGGCCTGCGCCAGGGCCTCCTCCGCCCGCGTCCGCTCGGTCGTGTCGCGGATGATGGACAGGATCGACCGGGGCTGGCCGGAGGCGTCGCGGATGACGGTCGCGGTGGTGTGGCGGACGAGCCAGTGGCCGTCCCGGTGCCGCACCCGGTACTCGCCGCTCATGGTCCCGCGCGCGAGCAGCTCCTGCATCTGGCTCCTCACCCGCTGCAGGTCGTCGGGGTGGACCAGGGCCAGGCTGTCCGGGTGCGGGAACTCCTCGGGCCGGTAGCCGAGGTTGCGGAAGTAGGAGCTGTTGGTGAAGAGGTGGTGGCCGTCGAGGTCGGTCATGACGATGCCGTCCTCGGCGGCCTCGACCAGGGTGCGGTACAGGCGCTCCGAGGCGGCCACGGCCTCCTCCGACCGCCTCGCCTCGGAGACGTCCCGGCTGGTGCCGACGGTCAGGGGCGGGCGCCGGCCCGCCCCTTCGTCCGCGACGTGTGCCAGGGCCCGCAACGCGACCCAGCGCACCGCGCCGCCGTCGTCCACGACGCGGAGCTCGACGGCGACGCCCTCGCCCCCGGTGACGCCGGCGACGGCGCCGCGGATGACCTCCCCCACCCTGGCCGCGTCCTCGGGGTGGACCCGCGCCAGCACGGCGGCGAGCGGGATCGGGCCGCGGCTCGGGCAGTCGAAGTGCCGGCAGGCGCGCTCACTGCACGCGAACCGGTCGCGGGCCGGGTCGTACTGCCAGGTGCCGAGCTCGCCGGCCGCGAGGGCCAGGCGGAGCCCCTCGGCCGCGTCGCGGAGCG
>CAYTJW010000835.1:0-2936 GCA_964438135.1 uncultured Thermoanaerobaculia bacterium | reverse complement strand
CACCTGCAGGGTGGCGGTGACCACCCCCGCGACCAGGGCGGTGCGCAGCAGCACCTCCTGCAGCTCGAGCCGGCGCTGGCCGAGCCGGCGCGCCAGGAGCAGGGCGCCGCCGAGCAGGATGGCGCTGTGCAGCCAGTAGGTGAGGATCCAGGCGAGCAGGGCGTCGGCGAGGTGGCTCATCACTCCTCCTTCCGGTCGAGCGCGGCCAGTCGGGCCCGCAGGCGCTCGAGGTCGGCCGGTTCCAGCTCGTGGTCGGCCACCAGGTGGCTGACCAGGGCGGCCGGGTCGCCGGCGAACAGCCGCTCGAGGACCTGCGCCACGGTCGAGCGCCGCACCTCGGCCTCGGAGACGGTGGCGCGGTAGAGGAACTGGCGGCCGGCGGCGCGGTGCGCGACCACCCCCTTGTCCTCCATCTTACGGAGCATGGTGGCGATGGTTGTCGGCGCCAGGCCGCGCTCGGCGAGCAGCGCCGCGTGCACGTCGGCGCTGGAGGCCTCGCCGCGCCGCCACAGCACCCGCATGATGGCGTGCTGCAGGTCGCCCAGGGTGTGCTGGCTCATGGTCCCTCCGGTCACGACTACCAAGGTAGGACTACCGTGGTAGTTTGTCAAGGGCCGGGGTGCCGCCCTTGCCGGCCGGGTCGGCCCGAGCTACGGTGGGGTGAGCCGCGCTCGGGAGGTGGACCATGCGCCGCGCCCTGCTCCGTGCCCCGCTCTGCGCCCTGCTCCTGCTCGCCGGCGTCGCGCCGGCTTGGCCCGGCGACGAGGCCCTGGACGAGCGCCTGGCCCGGCTCGAGCGCCTGCTCGCGGACAGCCAGCACCGCTTCGACGAGCTGGCCAAGAAGGTCGACGACGTGCTCTGGTACGAGCGGGTCGGCGACGTGGCGGTGGTCGACTGGGTGCGGATCTACGGGCCGCCGCCGTGGCGGGTCGACAACCCCACCGCCCTCGGCGCCCAGAACCACGTCAAGTTCTACTGCTACGTCTTCACGCCCCGCGAGGGCTTCGGCGGCCGGCGGCTGCCGCTGCTGGTCCTGCCGCACGGCGGGGTCCACGCCGACTTCACCACCTACCACGCCCACGTCGTCCGCGAGCTCGTCGCCCAGGGGTACGTGGTCGTCGCCCCGGAGTACCGCGGCTCGACCGGCTACGGCAGGGGCTTCTACGAGCTCGTCGACTACGGCGGCCGCGAGGTCGACGACGCGCTCGCGGCCCGCGACTGGGCGGTGGCCAACCACCCCCGGGTCGACCCCGAGCGGGTCGGCATCCTCGGCTGGAGCCACGGCGGCCTGATCGCGCTGATGAGCCTGTTCGACCACCCCGACGCCTACCGCTGCGCCTTCGCCGGCGTGCCGGTGTCGGACCTGGTGCAGCGGATGGGCTACGCGGACCAGGAGTACCGCGACCTGTTCGAGGCCGCGCACGCCATCGGCGCCTCGGCCCGCGACAACCTCGCCGAGTACCAGCGCCGCTCGCCGGTGTGGCACGTCGACAAGCTCTCGCGGCCGCTGCGCATCCACACCAACCGCCACGACGACGACGTCGCCTACGTCGAGGTCGAGCACCTGGTCCAGGCCCTGAAGGCGGCCGGCAAGGAGTTCGAGCTGGAGGTGTCGGACGCCCCCGGCGGCCACAGCTTCGACCGCCTCGACACCCCCGAGGCGTGGGGCTACCGCCGCAAGATCTACGGGTTCCTGGCCCGCTACCTGGCCCCGCCCCGGCCCGACGTGCCGCTCGGGGTGACTCCCGAGGGGCGCGCCGCACCCTGAGCCGCCGGCGTGTCGGCGACGCCGACTCACCCGCGAGCCTCGACCGGCCGGGGGGACCCCGCTAGTCCTCCGCCAGCGGCACACACTCCCGCACCACCAGGGAGAGGTCCGGTCCGTGGCCGCGGCGCAGGGCCACGGCCAGCAGGTGGTGGGGCCCGGGCGCGAGCAGCTCCAGCTGCCAGGAGGCCGGGTCGTCGTCGAGGCCGGCGGCGAAGGCGAGGCCGACCGGCCGCCGCGTGGGGTCGAGCAGCACCCGGTCGAGGCCGAGGGAGAGGCCGGCGCCGCGCGCCTTGAGGTAGGCCTCCTTGAGGGTCCAGAGGGCGAAGAAGCGCCGCCGCCGCTCACCCTCGGCGAGGGCCGCGAGCGCCGCCGCCTCCGCCGGGGCGAAGTGGCGGGCGGCGATGGCGTCGAGCGCCCCGGCGCGGTCGAGTCGCTCGACGTCGACCCCGCACTCGGGCACCCCTGCCACCAGGCAGGCGAGCAGGCCGTGGGTGTGGGCGAGGTTGAAGGGCGGGGCGGTCGCGCCCCTCGGCCCGCTCACCTCGGGCCGACCGTGCGCCCCGCTCGAGAAGGACCAGGCCGCGGGGGCGACGCCCGAGTAGCGCGCGAGCCGGGTGCGGACCAGCGCCCGCCCCAGCAGGAAGGTGCGCCGCGGCTCGACCGGCCGGAAGCGCTCGTGCCGGCGCCGCTCCTCGTCGTCGAGCAGCTCCAGGTAGCGTCGCTCGAGCTCGGGCCCGACCCGCTCCGGTCGCAGCAACCACACGTGCGCCTCGCCGGCGGCGAGCCCCTCCCCCATCCCGCGAGCTTACCCCAGCCTCCTCGCCTCGCGGCCGTCGACGGCTCGGGGAGCGGCGGGTCGATGGCAGGTCTCGCGGCCGCTCACCGGAACCGTGCTAGGCTGGGGGCGGAGAGCGTGGTGCCGGGTCTCGCGCGGAATCTCGCCGACCTCGCCGAGCTGTCGGGCCGCGAGCTCGCCCCGGCGGCGGTCGTCACCCTCATGCGGGCCTTCAGCGACCTGCAGGAGGAGCTGTCGAACCAGGTCACGAAGGACGACCTTGCCGCCCTGCGGTCCGTGGTGGACGAGCTGGCGCAGGCGCAGGCGCGGACCGAGCAGCGCGTGGAGGAGCTGGCGCAGGCGCAGGCGCGGACCGAGCAGCGCGTGGAGGAG
>CAYTJW010000834.1:0-2943 GCA_964438135.1 uncultured Thermoanaerobaculia bacterium | reverse complement strand
TGACCGACCGGCCGCCAGGCCACATCCCCGAGCGGGCCCCGGCAGCGGGGCCCGCTCGCTCGTCCGCCGGCGGCCGCGGGCAGCGGCCGGGCCCGATCGCGACGTTGACAGCCAAGTCGTAACCTGCTAAAAGAATCGCTCCCCGCGCGGGGCGAGCCCGCACAGGGAAGGGGTGTCGCATGGCCGAGTACGCGATTGTCGAGCATGGCGGAAAGCAGTACCGGGTCAGCCCCGGCGACGAGCTGCTGGTGGAGCGGACCGAGCCCGACCTCGGGGCCGGCGACAGCCTGCTGTTCGACCGGGTCTACCTGTTCAGCCGCGACGAGGAGGTCCGGGTCGGCCGGCCGATGGTCGAGGGGGTGCTGGTGCGGGGCCGGGTCGTGTCCCCGGTGCGCGGCCCCAAGCTCATCGTCTTCAAGAAGAAGCGGCGCAAGGGCTACAAGAAGAGCGCCGGCCACCGGCAGGACTACTACCGGGTCCGGGTGGAGAGCATCGAGGCCTAGGGAGGACGCCATGGCGCACAAGAAGGGACAGGGCTCCAGCCGCAACGGCCGCGACTCCCACGCCCAGAGGCTCGGGGTGAAGGTCGGCGACGGCCAACTGGTGACCTCCGGCACCATCCTGGTGCGGCAGCGCGGGACCCGGTTCAAGGCCGGCAACAACGTCAAGCGGGCCGGCGACGACAGCCTCTTCGCCACCTCGCCCGGCCACGTCAAGTTCCTCGACCGCGGTCGCCTCGGGCGCTTCATCGCCGTCCTCCCGGCCTGACCCGCGCATGTTCATCGACTCCGCGCGGATCACCGTGCGGGCCGGCCGCGGAGGAAACGGTTGCGTCTCGTTCCGGCGGGAGAAGTTCGTCCCCCGGGGCGGCCCCAACGGCGGTAACGGTGGCCACGGCGGCAGCGTCGTCCTGCGCGCCGACGGCGGTCACAACACCCTCCTCCACCTCCACCACCGCCACCTGGTCCGGGCCGGCCGCGGCGAGCACGGCCGCGGCTCCAACCAGACCGGCGCCAGCGGCGCGGACGAGGTCGTGCTGGTGCCGCCGGGGACGGTGGTGCGCGACGCCGCGAGCGGCGAGGTGCTGGGCGACCTGGTCGCGCCGGGCGAGGAGCTGGTGGTGGCCGCGGGCGGCCGCGGCGGGCGCGGCAACGCCAGCTTCGCCACCCCCACCCACCGCGCCCCCCGTCACGCCACCCCGGGCTCGGCCGGGGAGGAGCGGACGCTCGAGCTGGAGCTGAAGCTGATCGCCGACCTCGGCCTGGTCGGGCTGCCCAACGCCGGCAAGTCGACCCTGCTGGCCGCGATCTCCGCCGCCCGGCCGAAGGTCGCCGCCTACCCCTTCACCACCCTCGAGCCCTACCTGGGTGTGGCGCAGGCGCCGGGCGACGCCGACCGCACCATGGTCGTGGCCGACGTGCCCGGTCTCATCGCCGGCGCCCACCTCGGCGCCGGCCTCGGCTTGCAGTTCCTGCGCCACGTCGAGCGCTGCCTGGCGCTGGCCCACCTGGTCGACCTGACCGACCCGCTGCCCCTCCCCGAGCGGGTCGCCACCGTCCAACGCGAGCTGGCGGCGCACGTCACGCCCCTCGACCAGCGGCCGTGGCTGCTGGTCGGGACCAAGGTCGACGCGGTGGCCGAGCCCGAGGCGGCGCGGGCCGAGCTGGCGGCCGTCGCCGCCGCCGCCGGCGTCCCCTGCTGCGCCATCTCGGCGGTCACCGGGTCCGGCGTGCCGGAGCTGCTCCACCTCTCCTTCGCGGTGGTGGCCGCGGCGCGGAGGGCGGCATGAGCCGGCGCGTGGCGGTCTTCGGCGGCAGCTTCGACCCGATCCACCTCGGCCACCTGGTGCCGACCATCCGCGCCCTCGAGACCTTCCGCTTCGACGAGGTCCACCTGGTGCCCTCGGGCCAGCCGCCGCACAAGGGCGGGCTGCCGCTGACGCCGGTCATCCACCGCTTCGCCATGGTCGCCCTCGCCACCCTGCCCTACGACCGGCTGTTCGCGTCCGACCTCGAGGTCTTCGCCTCCGGCCCGTCCTTCACCGTCGACACCGTGCGGCGCTTCCGCGACCGCGAGGGCGACGCCGTGGTCTACTTCCTGCTCGGCTCGGACTCGTTCTCGCAGATCGGCACCTGGAGCCGCTGGCAGGAGCTGGCCGACCTCGCCCACCTGGTGGTGCTGCACCGCGCCCACATCTGGGGCGACGAGCTGGCCGAGCGCATCCCGGCCGAGCTGGTGCCGCGCCTCCGGGTGGTGGCGCCGTTCGAGCCGGTGGCCGACGCCGACCGGCCGCTGGTCTACCTGCTCGACCACGAGCCGTTCCCGATCTCCGCCACCTCGATCCGCGAGCGCCAGCGGCGCGGCCTGCCGATCCGCGAGCTGGTGCCGCACGAGGTCAGCTCCTACATCGACAAGTACGGTCTCTACCGGCACGAGAGGGGTGAGTGAGCGGCATGCTGTCCGACGACGTCGTCGAGCTCCTGCGCCTCGCGGCCGCGGCCGCCCTCGACCGCAAGGCGTTCCAGGTCGCGGTCCTCGACCTCACCCCGCTGGCGTCCTTCACCGACGGCTTCGTCATCGCCAGCGCCGCCCACGAGCGCCAGCTCCGGGCGGTCGCCGACGAGGTCGAGGCACGCCTCCGCGCCGCCGGCCGGCGGCCGCTGCACTGCGAGGGGATCGGCTCGAGCGAGTGGGTGCTGCTCGACTACGGCGACCTCGTGGTCCACCTCTTCACCGAGGAGAAGCGCCTCTACTACGCCCTCGACGCGCTGTGGGGCGACGCCCCCCGCGTGTCGCTCCTCGCGCTCGGCCTCGACGAGGGGCGCGAGGAGCCGGCGGCCGGGCGCTGACGGTCCGAGGGCGGCGGGAGGCCGGCCGTGCGGCTGCGGGTGCTGTGGTTCGGCCGGCCGGCCGGCAGCCCCTACGAGGGCGAGGTCGAGCGCT
>CAYTJW010000833.1:0-2944 GCA_964438135.1 uncultured Thermoanaerobaculia bacterium | reverse complement strand
TCGTCCCGGGTGGCGAGCGCACCGCCGGCGTCGAACCCGTCGGCGACCCCGTGCCGCGTGACCGTGGTCGTGGTCACCGAGGCCACGTCGGCGGACGTGTACACGTCAAACCGGCAGGTCTCTCCGTCCCACGGGTCCACCCTGAGCGGCACGCACGCGGCGTGGTCGTTGTCCTGCAGGTACGTGGTCAGCTCGAGCTGCCGGCCGTCGCTGTCTCCGACCTCCCGCGACGTGACCCCCAGGGACCTGTTGCCCTCGGACTCCTGGCACTCGCTCTCCGGTCCGCCACCGCCGCAGGTCGGGAAGTCGCAGTCGGTCGCGATTCCCTCCGGCGCCGTCAGGTGCTGGAAGCTGTAGCCCCCGTAGTCGTAGCGGATGGCCGCTCCGGTCGGCAGCGTCAGCTCGCGCAGGGTGCCGACCTGGTAGCGCTTGGTGAAGTCGCTCCCGTCGGTCTGGAAGGCATCCTCCGCTTCGACGTCCGGTCCCCCGATGCTCCCGAAGTCGCAGGTGCCGCCGAGGAGGTCGGGCTGGCCGCACAGGCAGTACCGCATCTGGTAGCCGACATCCAGGCCGTCGACCTCGACTCCGGACAGGAAGTAGCCCGTGTCGGTGAACGCCTCGCCGTCGTAGCTGACAGGATGAGCGGCCACACTGTAGCCGCTGTAGTCCGGCGGGTGAACCCGGTCGACCGGAAGGTAGGAGAGCGTGTACTTGAGGAAGAGGGTCGGCGCGCTCTCCGGGTCGTGAAGCTCGACAGCCGTGATGCGGTGGGGCCGGTTCTCGGCCGGCTGCTCACTCACGAAGCTCACCCACCGGCCCTCGGTGCCGCCCGCGCGAACCTCGCTGATCGTGCTCGGCAGCAACTGCTCTCGCAGCGCGCCGGTCACGCGCTCCTGGTAGGACACCCTGGAGTACTCGAAGCGCAGGCTGTTGCCCCACTGGTCGGTCAGCTTGCGGCAGTAGAACCCGTCGCCGCCGCGGGCGAGGTCGCGCCCCTTCACCACCCGGGCGTCCGGGAAGTTGGTGAGGACGTTGTCGCCGATCTCGTCCGGGTCGAAGGCGCTCCCGCCCGTGGCGTCAAAGCCGTACTCCGCCGTTGTGCCATCGGGGAAGTCAACAACGTAGAGGTTCTTGACCAGGACAATCTCGTCCCCCCGGCGTTCCTCCTGCACCACGTGCTCGCGCCTCAGGTTGCTGCCGTCACGGGTGTAGTGGAAGGTGCCGTCGCCCCCGTCGGCGCACGTGCCCGACGCATCCGGGTCCCCCGTGCGGCACGGGTAGAAGGTGTGCCTCGCACCGTCCGGGGTGTACAGCGACGAGCTCGAGAGGCCGTAGTGGCCCGGTTCCAGGGTCCACCCCACCCCGACGTGGCGCGTGCCGACCAACACCCCCTTGCCCGCGTCATGGCAGACGGTGTTGGGGTTGGCGGGGTCGAAGACCTCGTCTCCGGGGCAGCGCGGGTCGGTGGACCAGATCTTGGAGTTGTAGACCAGGGCGAGCTGGAAGCTCAGCTCGCCGCCCGGAGAAAGCGGCGGGCCGAGCGGGATGCGGACCGCCAGGTCGCCGTTGAACAGGTTGACGTCATCGACCCCGTGCGAGTCGAACACGTTGTCGACGTAGCCCTTGGCGTGGATCGGGTAGTAGGTGTCGTAGTCGAACGGCAGCGACTCGACCTGGGCCAGCGCCGGGAGGGGTGCGGTCAGCGCAGCGGCGAGAAGCACCCGCGAGGCGGCACGGATCGGCAGCCTGAGGGTCGCGGACGCGAACGGGGCCCAGGCGCGGGCCGGCACGGTCGTGACGATCGTGGCGTGTCGCATGGCTCACCTCCCCCCGGTCAGGCTGACCGGTAGGGTCAACCGCGTGGCGCACCCTGACCTGACGGTGTAGGTGGCGCCGTTGTTGGCGGGGGCCTCGAGCGGGTCGGGTATCGTCAGGACGGCGGTGAAAGAGGTGCTCGCGCCAGGCTCACCCGGAACCCAGGCGCCGCGGGTCGCGCCCGCGTCGCGCAGCTCGAAGACCAGGTCCCCGTCGACACCGACAGGCTCTGCGAACGCCTCCATCTCGACCGGGTCGACCGAGCCGGGCACGCTCCGCTGCACCGTGACCTGCTCGGGCAGCAGCTCGCCGATCTCCTGCGGGTCGAGCACCCTCACCCGCAGACCGAGGACGAGCGGCGAGCCGCTCGCCACGACCTCAGGCAGCGGCTGCCAGAGGCCGTCCCGCAGCTCCATCATGCCCACCGGCTGCGCGTCCCACCCGCCGACGACGACCGGGAGGTCGACGATGTCGTTAGCGGGGTCGAGATCCGGCTCGGCGCGCTGGAGGCTCGCGTGGAACGTCACGGTGCCGACCTCGCCGGCGTCCCAGGGGAGGCCACCCGGCTCGGGCAGGGCGAAGGCGAAGCGACCGTTGCCGAGGTCGGTCCGGCCGCCGATCGCGTAGAGAAGCTCGGCCACCCCGTCACGCAGGCGCTGGGTCTGCACCTCAGCCGGCGCCGGCCCTTCACACCCCCCTTCCACCATCACCTCGAGCCCGAGGTCCCAGGTCGAGCCCGGCGCAACCACTGCCGGCAGCGGCAACCAGGCTCCCGTTTCCGGGTGCCGCGCCAGGAGGCCAGACGGGGAGAAGTCGCAGCTCGGCCCACCCCCTTCAGCCGCGGACCAGGCGAGGACGAAGTCGAGGGTGGTCGTCGGGCCGTACTCGTCGCTGATGCAGCCGCGCTGGTCGTCGCCGAGCACGACCCGGGTGAGAGGCGGCGGTTGCCCTTGCGGCGGCCACGTCCACAGCAGGGTCCGCCACTCGCCGTCGCTGCCGAGGTGCTGCTCGGGCGCGGCAAACGAGGGGTCCGAGCCAGCCGGTAGCTCGGTCGGGACCCACTCCGCGTAGAGACCCGGCTCGGCGCACCGCCACGCGCTCTGCCTCGCCCTGACCAGGATCCCGGACA
>CAYTJW010000832.1:0-2945 GCA_964438135.1 uncultured Thermoanaerobaculia bacterium | reverse complement strand
GGTGCCTGGCAGTGGTGCTGGTGCTCGGCGGGGCGGCGACGGCCGGCGCGGGCCCGGACGGGTGGCTCGAGACCTACGAGCGGGCCCTCGGCCGCTTCGCCCTCGGTGACCAGCGGGGGGCTCACCGCCTGCTCGAGGAGGCGCTCGCCGCCCACCCGCAGGAGGCGCTGGCGGTCGCGGCGGGCGACGGCGAGGTGGTCGACTACCTGCCGCACCTCTACCTGGCCATCACCGCCTACCACGGGGGCGAGCTGGACGCGGCCCGCTCGCACCTCGCGGCGGCGGAGCGGAGCGGCGTCTCGGCGTCGAGCGCGACTGGTCGGGTCCTGCTCGACCACTACCGGGACCTCGTGCTGGCCGGGGCCCAGGCCGAGCACGCGCCGGCTCCGCAGCAGCTGGCCGGGCTGCGCGCCGCCGCCCGGGCCCCCGAGCGCCTGTCGCCGGAGGAGGTGCAGCGGCTGGTCGGCGACACCCTGGAGCGCTGTGGCCTGCCGGGGGAGTCGGACGTCGGTCGGGCGCCCTGGTACTTCCACTACCTGATGGGCCTCGAGCTCGAGGAGCGGGGCGACCCCCAGCGGGCGGTCGACTACCTGCTGGCCGCGGTCGAGCGCCGCCCGCTGCCGAGCGAGTCGGCGCGGATGTACGGCATGTGGTTCACCCGCTACCGGCCCTACCTCGAGATCGCCCGCAGCCACGCCAACCTCGGCAACTGGCGCTGCGCCTACAGCGCGCTGCAGGTCTCGGCCTCGACCGGCGAGGCGTCCGCGGCGGACGAGGAGGGTCGGGCGACCTACCTGCAGCTGCTCGAGGAGTGCCAGGCCCGCCTGAGCGCGACCCCGCCCGAGCAGTAGCCGTCTCGAGCCGGGAGGGCTGCGGCGGGGGCCGGGCGGCCCCCGCCGGTGCAGCATCGGCTCAGAAGCGGACCACCCCGGACAGGGAGTAGGTGTCGACCGGGTCGGACAGGTCGGCCGCCAGGTCGACCTGGAAGGTGCCGAAGACCATGCCGAGGCCGGCCGTGTAGTGCCACTCGTCGTCGGCCGAGTTGCCGACCGCCCACAGCGCCTCGAAGATCGCGACGTCGCCGCTGTAGGTGACCGCGTGGGCCGGGCTCAGCCAGGCGCCGGCGCGGACGGCGAGGGGGTTCTTCATCTTCGAGAACACGTACTCGAGGCCGCCGTGGAACTCGTCGCCGTCGTCGACGTGGAAGTACTCCAGCTGACTGACGAAGCTGGGCACCGGGGTGAAGCCGTCCTCGAGGTCCGAGTACTGCACGTGGTCCCAGTCGAACATCAGGGTCATCTCGTCCGACGGCTTGACGGCGATGCCGAGGCCGTAGGTCTGCGGCACGTGGAACGAGCCGTCGACGGCGAAGTTGTTGCCCTGGCTGGCGCAGTACTCGGGGTCGGCCGGGCCGCAGGCGCCGGCGAAGTCGAAGTCGAAGTCCGGCGCGCTGCGGTAGACGCCGCCCAGCCAGACCTTGTCGCTGGTCTTCCACAGGAAGCCGACGTTGTAGCCCCAGTCGCTGTCACTGCCGTCCGCGACCTGGGTGGAGAAGAGGTTGCCGGCGGAGTAGTCGGGCGGGCCGAAGGGGTCGTCGATGAAGTCGTAGCGGCGGGTGGCGCTGGCATAGCTGAAGTCGTAGTAGGACAGGCCGACGCCGACCGAGAACGACTCGCTGGCGGTGAAGGCGAAGGACAACCCGTAGTTCGCGATCTCGAGGTCGACGGCGGCCTCGACCGGGAACAGCCGGCCGAGCGACGCCCCCTCGCCGACGAACGCGCCCTGGGTCGCGAACGAGGCTTCGAAGTTGGCCAACTGGTGGCCGTAGACCGCCATCGCCCAGCCTTCACCGGCGTGGACGTAGGACAGGAAGGATGGCCCGCTGACGCCGTCGCTGGACTCGCTGAAGACCAGGCCGTCGACGGTGTCGGTGCCGTTGCCGGTGGCGCTGCCCTCGAAGTGGCCGTAGTCGGGGTAGGTGACGGTGTAGTCCCAGTTGCGCAGCTCGAGGCCGACCTCGGAGTCGCGCAGGGTGGTGAGGCCGGCCGGGTTGGCGTAGGCCGCGGTCGCGTCGTCGGCCAGGCCGAGGAATGCGCCGCCCATGGCGAGGCTGCGCGCGCCGGGGGTGGAGAAGTTGAACTCGATCGACGGGGTGACCTCGTCCAGCACCTGCGCCTGGACCAGGCCGGCGCCGGCGAGGGCGAGGGTGAGCACGGTCGCTCCGAGCTTCAGGACGGTCTTGCCAGACATGCTCTCTGTCCTCCTTTGCGAGCCGTTGACGATGGTCGCGTCGCGGCGGGTGCCGCGGGCGGTGGTCAGCGCGGTGGGTGGGTCAATCATGGCCTGGGTCGGGTCTCCCGCCGGGTCGCTGTCGCTCAGATGCTGCATTCACTCGGGGGGAGTATAGCAGGGCGGCGGGGCGCGGTCGCTCGAGCTGCCGCCGACGACCCGCAGGGTCACGGCGTCCGCCAGCCGGAACTCCTGGCCGGAGAGGAGGTGGTGCTGGGTGATGCGCTGCCCCTGGACGAAGGTGCCGTTGAGGCTGGCCAGGTCCCGCAGCAGCCACCGGCCCGGCCCCTCGGGCGACAGGCTGGCGTGGAGCCGGGACACGTTGCCCAGGGTGAGACGGACGTCGGCCTGCTCGCCGCGCCCCAGGGTCGCCTCGCGGCCCGGCAGGGGGAAGGAGCGACCGGCGAGCTCGGCGGGCCCCTCGACCACCTCCAGCCAGGCCGGCGCGGGTCGCTGCAGCCGGTCGAGCGGCAGGTGGACCGTCCCCTCGCCGGCCCCCTCGGCCGCCGGCGCCTCCGGTCTGAACGCCGACAGGTCCATGGTGGGCAGGTCCTCCGGCTCCCCGGGCGGCGGCCCCGCCGGGACCCGACTGGCCGGCTGGCGGTCGGCCGGTCGCCCGTCGGGCGTCTCCACCGGCGACGTCGGCAGCGCGACCG
>CAYTJW010000831.1:0-2949 GCA_964438135.1 uncultured Thermoanaerobaculia bacterium | reverse complement strand
CTCTCGGCCCTCGCCCTCGCCCTCCGCGCCGCCGGCCGGCAGCGCGCGGCGGGCGCCGCCCTGGCGCTGTGGCTGGTGCTCTCGCTGGCCGGCAACGTCGGCGTCGGCCAGCTGCTGGTGGGCTGGCTGGAGCGGCCCTACGCCGCGGTCGACCCGCTCGAGCGCGGCCCCTTCGACGCCGTGGTCGTGCTCGGCGGCGGGGTGACCCAGGCCCGCGGCGGCCAGGTCTCCCTGGCCGAGGCGGGCGACCGCCTCGCCCTTGCCGCACGCCTCTACCACCGCGGCCGGGTCGAGGTGCTGGTCACCACCGGGCCGCCGTTCCCGTTCGGCGGCGAGCCGACGACCAGCGTCCCCCGTCTCACCGCCCGGGTGTGGCAGGACCTGGGCGTGCCGGCCGAGGCGATCGTCCTGGTCGAGGGCCCGAGCGCGACCCGCGAGGAGGCCGAGGCGGTGGCGGCGCTGGTGGCCGAGCGGGGCTGGCGGCGGGTCGGCCTGGTCAGCTCCGCCTGGCACCTGCGGCGGGCCAGCCGGCTGTGCCGGCGGGCCGGGGTGGCGGTCGAGCCGCTGCCGGCCGACTTCGGCGCGACCGTCGTGCGGCCCCGGCCGACCCACCTGGTGCCGCAGGCCAACGGCGTCGCCACGGTCCACCTCGCCTGCTGGGAGCTCCTCGGCATGGCGGTCGGGCGGTGACGCTCCCGGCCGGCCGCGGCGGCGGTGGCCGAGCGACTTGACGCCGTCCTGGTGTATCCTGTCCCCGACGGAGCCCGGACGTGCGGCGACGGCAGGCGAGCCTGGACCTGATCCTCAACGAGGCCGAGTTCCAGTCCCTCAAGCGACTGCGGCGGGCCCCGGTCGACTACCGCGAAGCCCCGGTCATCGTCGAGGGGGTGTCGGTGCGGGGGACCGTCGACCTGCCCGGGATGGCGGGGGTGGCGGTGAGCCTGCTGCTGCGGGTGGACGAGGCGGCCGGCGACGTCGAGGCGGCCTTTCGGGCGGCCCTGGCCGAGGCGGCGCCGCCCCCCGTTTGACCGGCGCGGGCGGCGGGTATACCCTCTCCGTTCGGGAGTGGCTGATGGCGTCCGTGCTGCTCGAGGTCGACCCCCTGGACCCGCAACCCTGGCTGGTGGCGAGGGTGGTGGAGGTGCTGCGCAAGGGCGGGGTGGCAGTGCTGCCGACCGACACGGTCTACGGGCTCGCGTGCGCCATCACCCACCCGGAGGCGATCGAGCGCATCTACGCCCTCAAGGACCTGGACCCGAAGAAGCCGCTGTCGATCCTGGTCCGCGACCTGCGCATGGTCAGCCGCTACGCCCGCGGCGTCACCACGCCGGTCTACCGCCTGCTCAAGCGCGTCCTGCCGGGGCCCTACACCTTCATCTTCCGGGCCACCGACGAGGTGCCGAAGATCATGCTCCGCCGGCGCAAGACCATCGGCATCCGCATCCCCGACACGCCGATCGTGATGACCGTGCTCGACGGGCTCGAGGAGCCGATCCTGACCACCTCGATCCTGACCCCCGAGGACCAGTTCCTCAACGACCCGATCGAGATCGAGCGGGTCGTCGGGCGGTGGGTGGACCTGGTGGTGGACGGCGGCGTCATGGTCCCCAACCCGTCGACCGTGGTCGACCTGTCGGGCGACGAGCCGGTGCTGGTGCGGGAGGGCAAGGGCGACCTGGCCCCGCTCGAGCTGTTCGAGTAGACCGGACCGGGCCGCCCGGCCCGCGTCACCCCGCCGCCAGCCCGATCCTCGGCGCCAGCTCCTGCCACAGGGCGACGAAGGCGCGCGCGGCCGCGCCCGGCCTCGGGGCGGCGGTGACCGGGGCGCGCTCGACGCCCATCCGTTCGACGACGGCGGCGTTGGGGATGGCGGTGGCCAGGAAGACCTCGTCGCCGGCCGCGGCCTGGGCGGCGAGCTGCCGGTGCAGCCGCTTGCGGCGGTCGAGCATCGACAGGAAGGGCAGCAGGGCCGGGGGCGGGCGGAGCTGGCGCACGAGGTGGCGGACCTGGTCGAGACCGCGCAGGGACAGGGTGCTGGGCACGACCGGGACCAGCACGGCGTCGGCGGCCTCGAGGACCGCCTCGGACAGCAGCGAGACGCTCGGCGGGCAGTCGAGCAGGGCCAGGTCGAAGCGGTTGCCGAGGGGCTCCAGCTTGACGGCGAGGCGGCGCCGCGGCCGCTTGCGGGCGTCGAGCTCGAGGTCGAGGTGGCGGAGCGAGAAGTCGGCCGGCAGCAGCTCGAGGTTGGGGTAGTCGGTCGGGTGCAGGAAGCGCTCCAGGCCGACCCCGCGGCGGGCCAGGGCGCGGGCGCCGCCGTCGAGGCGGGGGCGGACGCGGAGGGCGAAGCTGGCCGCCCCCTGCGGGTCCAGGTCCCAGAGCAGGGTGCGGTTGCCGGCGGCGGCGGCGACGTGGGCGAGGTTGACCGCGGCGGTGGTCTTGCCGACGCCCCCCTTGACCGACCACAGGGCGACCACGCGCATGCTCTCCGCCCCCCGCCGGCGGCGCCAGCATGCGCTCGAGCGCCTGCCGCGTCTCGGCCCCCGCGAAGGCGGCGAAGCGCTCGGCGAAGCGTGCCCGCAGCTGGTCCTGGCGAGCCTCGAGCCGGCTCGCCACCCGCCCGGCGGCGAGCAGCGCGTCCGCCCGCGCCTGCCGGCTGCCGGACAGCCCCCGCGCCGCCTCGGTCAGGCGCCCGAGCTGCACCACCGTGTCCTGGACCCCGCCGAGCAGGTCCTGCAGCCGCTTCAGCTCGGCCACGAAGGCGTCGACCGCCGCCCCGTCGTACAGGCTGCGGAACAGCTCCAGCAGGTAACGCAGGCGCTTGGCGGCGATGCGCACCCGGTGCAGCGGCTCCGGCGGCGGCGCCGGGCCGAGGCGGCGGCCGCGCCTGAGGACGCGGCGGTAGGCCTCGGGGATGGCCGCGTCGGCCAGGCCGCGGACCGGGGCGGCGCT
>CAYTJW010000830.1:0-2950 GCA_964438135.1 uncultured Thermoanaerobaculia bacterium | reverse complement strand
GCCGAGACCCCGGCCCGCCTCGCCGCCGAGGTCCACCGCCGGTTCTTCGCCGCCACCCTCGACCTGGCCCAGTCCGACGTCGCCTCCCTCGAGGGCAGCACCCTCACCGGCCGCGACCTGCGCGACGCGCTGGGGGAGATGCTGGGGCGCTAGGGGGGCAGCGGTCAGCTTTCCGCGGTCAGCTTTCAGCGGTCAGCTGTCAGCTCCCCCACCCGCCCCGGTTTCCCCGACAACATCGACGTGGTCGTGGTCGCGGACGTGGACGTGGACGTGGTCGTGGACGTGGACCTCGACCTCGACCTCGACCTCGACCGGGTCGACAGCGGGATCGGGTTGGTGGTATTACGGGCGCGAGCGGGAGGCACGGAGGCGGCATGCTTGAGCGCGGAGCCCGGGTCGGCGGGTACGAGATCCTGGACGTCCTCGGCGAGGGCCAGTGGGCCTCCACCTACCGCGCCGCGAAGCCGGGCGAGGAGCCGGTGGCGCTCAAGGTCGCCCACCCCGGCCTGGCCGAGGACAGCACCTTCTACTTCCGCTTCGCGCGCGGCGCGGCGCTGGGGCGGCGTCTCGAGCACCCCAACATCGTCCGCGTCCTCGACTCGGGCGAGCAGGGCGACCTGCTCTACATCGCCATGGAGCTGGTCGCCGGCACCCTGCTCAGCGCCGACATCGCCCGCCGCGGCACCCTGCCCCTGGCCCGCGCCCTCGCCATCACCCGCCAGGTCGCCGACGCCCTGGCCTACGCCCACTCGAGCGGCGTCGTCCACCGCGACCTGAAGCCCGGCCACGTCATGCTCCTGCCCGGGGACCGGGTCAAGGTCATGGACTTCGGCGTGGCGCGCGACTACGGCCAGGTCGGCCTGACCAGCGCCGAGATCCGCCTCGGCACGCCCCTCTACACCGCCCCCGAGGGCAAGGACCCGCGCGGCCTCGACCAGCAGTCGGACCTGTACTCGCTCGGGATCGTCCTGTACGAGATGCTGCAGGGGAAGCCCCCCTTCCACGCCATCTCGCCGGTCGAGATCATGGTCCTCCACTGCACGGCGCCGTTCCCGCGCCCGGAGGCGCTGCCGGTGCCGGTGCCGCGGGCGGTGTGGGAGCTGATGGACCGCCTGTGCCGCAAGCAGGGCTCGGAGCGCCCGCGCTCGGCCGCCGACGTGGTGCGCGAGCTCGACCGCATCCTGCAGCACGTCGGTCACCGCGGCGCCGGCGAGCGAAGGCCGGGCTGAGGACCCCGCTGCGACCCGGTCGCGCCGGGGGCACGGTCGAGGTCAG
This sequence comes from uncultured Thermoanaerobaculia bacterium, assembly GCA_964438135.1. Classification (GTDB taxonomy): domain Bacteria; phylum Acidobacteriota; class Thermoanaerobaculia; order Thermoanaerobaculales; family Sulfomarinibacteraceae; genus CAYTJW01. Next base: position 1,675 of record CAYTJW010000830.1, on the reverse strand, counting down.
AGCAGCGTGCCGCCGAGGAGGAGCCGGGCGAGGCTGAAGTAGATCACCAGCCCGGACACGTCGACCAGGGTGGCGATGAACGGCGCCGAGGCGCTGGCCGGGTCGAAGCCCATGGCGCGGAGCAGGAAGGGCAGCATCGAGCCGGCCATGGTGCCCAGCACCACCACCCCCACCAGGGCCAGCGACACCGTCGCCGCGACCAGCAGGTAGTGCTCGCCGAAGCTGCCGAAGAGGTGCTGCCAGAGCACCACCCGCAGCGCACCCAGGGTGGCCAGGATCGAGCCCAGGGCCAACCCGGCCGGGATCTCGCGCCGCACCACCCGCCACCAGTCCCGCGACCTGACCTCGCCCAAGGCGATGGCGCGCACCACCAGGGTCGAGGCCTGCGACCCCGAGTTGCCGCCGGAGGAGATGATCAGCGGCACGAACAGGGCCAGCACCACGGCGCGGGCGATCGAGTCCTCGAAGTGGCCCATGGCGCTCGCGGTCAGCATCTCGCCCACGAACAGGATCGCCAGCCACACCGCCCGCTTGCGCACCATGGCCAGGAAGCCGGTCTCCAGGTAGGGCTCGTCGAGGGCCTCGAGGCCGCCGAGCTTGTGGGCGTCCTCGGTCGCCTCCTCCTGCACCACGTCGACCACGTCGTCGACGGTGACGATGCCGCGCATGCGCCCGGCGGCGTCGACCACCGGCACCGCCATCAGGTCGTGGCTCTGCACCAGCCGCGACACCTGCTCCTGGTCCATGTCCTCCGGCACCGACACCACGTCGGTGCTCATCACCTCGCGCACCCGCCGCTCGCCCGGCGCGGCGAACAGCTCGCGGAACGACACCACCCCGAGCAGGCGCTGCTCGGAGTCGAGCACGTAGACGTAGTAGATGGTCTCGAGGCGGTCGCGAGCCTGGCGGCGGAGGTAGCTGATCGCCTCGTCGACCGACATGTCGGGGCGGATGCGGGCGAAGCGCGGGCTCATCAGGCCGCCGGCGTCGTCCTCGGCGTAGGCCATGAGCGCGGTCACCTCGCGCCGGGCGCTCTCGTCGAGCAGGGCGAGGAGCTCGCCGCGCTGCCCCTCCGGCACCTCCTGCAGCACGTCGGCGGCGTCGTCGGGCGCCAGCAGGCGCATCCAGAAGCGCCGGTCGCGGGCCGGTAGGCCGACGATCAGGTCGGCCTGGTCGCGGCTCGACAGCTCCTGGAAGAGGTCGTCGGCGTCCTCCCGCGGCAGCAGGGCGAACCCCTGCACCCGCTCGTCGCCGGCCAGGATCGGCCAGGCGTCGCGGAGGTCGTCGACGGTCAGGCGGGCGGGCAGGTCGACCGGCGTCACGGTGGACCTCCCTGCGCGCCTCGCCTCGGGGCGCGCCACCCGAGCTTCGGGCCATGGTGGGTTCGCTCTGCGCGGGCCATTGCACCCTCCCCGTCCGCCGCGGCGAGGGCTGGCCCTGGCCTCGGGCGGTGTCAGGTCGCTCGGTTTCTACTTCCGGGCTCGTCCATCTCGGCTCCCCACTCCGTCCACGCGCAGGGTACCGGAGCGCCCCACGCCTGACAACCCGAGACGCGAGGTCGGATCTCCGTCGAGCGGTCCGCCGCCCCTCCGGCCGGGGCGCGGGGCGCCCGTCAGGCGGGCGGCGCCAGCTCGGCGGACATACGCGAACTTATTGAAACCATCCGCGAAACGGT
>CAYTJW010000829.1:0-2952 GCA_964438135.1 uncultured Thermoanaerobaculia bacterium | reverse complement strand
CACCGGCGGCTACGCCAACGTCTTCTACCTGTCGACCAACGCCAAGGGCTGCAACGCCACCGCCATCTGGCGGGCCCACCGCCGCGGCGCCGGCTTCGCCAACCCCTGCTACACCCAGATCCACCCCACCTGCATCCCGCAGACCGGCGACTACCAGTCCAAGCTGACCCTGATGAGCGAGTCGCTGCGCAACGACGGCCGCATCTGGGTGCCCAAGAGCCCCGGCGACCACCGGCCGGCGGACCAGATCCCGGAGGCCGAGCGCGATTACTACCTGGAGCGCCTCTACCCGAGCTACGGCAACCTCGCCCCGCGCGACATCTCGTCCCGCGCCGCCAAGCGGATGTGCGACGAGGGCCGGGGCGTCGGCCCGGGCGGCCGCGGCGTCTACCTCGACTTCGCCGAGTCCATCCAGCGCCTCGGCCGGGCGGTGCTCGAGGACCGCTACTTCAACCTGTTCGAGATGTACGAGCGGATCACCGGCGAGGACCCGTTCAGGGTGCCGATGCGGATCTACCCGGCCCCCCACTACACCATGGGCGGGCTGTGGGTCGACTACGACCTGATGAGCACCGTCCCCGGCCTGTTCGTGCTCGGCGAGGCCAACTTCTCGGACCACGGCGCCAACCGTCTCGGCGCCTCGGCCCTGATGCAGGGGCTGGCCGACGGCTACTTCGTCATCCCCTACACCCTGGCCGGCTACCTCTCGGGCACCAAGCTCAAGGCGGTCAGCCCGGCGCAGCAGGAGTTCCGGGACGCCACCGCCGAGGTCGACGAGCGCACCCGGCGCCTGCTCGCGGCCAGGGGCAAGCGCAGCGTCGACACCTTCCACCGCGAGCTGGGCAAGATCATGTGGGAGAAGTGCGGCATGTCGCGCGAGGCGGCCGGCCTGCAGGGGGCGATCCAGGACATCCGCGCCCTGCGCGAGGAGTTCTGGCGCGACGTGCGGGTCCCGGGCGAGGGCGGCGACCTCAACCCCGAGCTCGAGAAGGCCGGCCGGTTGGCCGACTTCTTCGAGCTCGGCGAGCTGCTGTGCCAGGACGCGCTGGCCCGCAACGAGTCGTGCGGCGGCCACTTCCGCGAGGAGTACCAGACCGGCGAAGGCGAGGCCAAGCGCGACGACGAGAACTTCTGCCACGTCACGGTCTGGGAGTACGCGGGCGAGGGCAAGCCGGCCGTCGAGCACCGCGAGGCGCTCGAGTTCGAGACCGTCAAGCTGGCCACGAGGAGCTACAAATGAAGCTGACCCTGCACGTCTGGCGCCAGAAGGGCCCCCAGGACAAGGGGCGGTTCTCCACCTACGAGCTCGAGAGCGTCAGCACCCACATGTCGTTTCTCGAGATGCTCGACGTCCTCAACCAGGACCTGATCTCGCGCGGCGAGGAGCCGATCGCCTTCGAGCACGACTGCCGCGAGGGGGTCTGCGGCTGCTGCGGCATGGTGGTCAACGGCACGCCGCACGGCGGCCAGGTCGGCACCACCGTCTGCCAGCTGCACATGCGGCACTTCTCGGACGGCGACGAGCTGGTGCTCGAGCCGTGGCGCTCGAAGGCCTTCCCGGTCATCAAGGACCTGGTGGTCGACCGCTCGGCCTTCGACCGCATCATCCAGGCCGGCGGCTTCATCTCGGCCCGCATCGGCTCGGCCCCGGACGCCAACGCCGTCCCGGTGGCCAAGGCCAGCGCCGACCGGGCGATGGACTTCGCCGAGTGCATCGGCTGCGGCGCCTGCGTCGCGTCCTGCCCCAACGGCGCGGCGATGCTGTTCGTCGGCGGCAAGATCGCCCACCTGGCGGCGCTGCCGCAGGGGCAGCCGGAGCGGATGCAGCGGGCCCGGGCCATGGTCGAGCAGATGGACGCGGAGGCCTTCGGCGCCTGCACCAACTACCGCGCCTGCGAGGCATCGTGCCCGAAGGAGCTCTCGATCCAGGGCATCGCCCAGATGAACCGCGACTTCCTGCGCGCGGCGCTGGCCGGGACCGGGGTCGCGGGCGGGAAGAAGAAGCGCTGAGCCGCGCCGCCGCCGAGCCCCCGCGCCGTGACCGCCGCCACCGCCTCGGCCGCCGCGGCGAGCTGGCGGCGCTCGCCTGGCTGCTCCTCAAGGGCTACCGGCCGCGCCACCGCAACTGGCGCTGCGACCTGGGCGAGCTCGACCTGGTCGTCGAGCGCTCGGCCGAGGTCGTGTTCGTCGAGGTCAAGACCCGCTCCGACGCGGACTTCGGCGGCGCCGCGGCGCGCGTCGACGCGGCCAAGGAGCGGCGCCTGGCGCGGGTCGCGGCCGCCTACCTGAGCCGCTTCGACCTCTGGGACCGACCGTGCCGCTTCGACGTGGTGACGGTCGAGCGCGGCCTCTGGCTGTGGCGCCTGCACCACATTCGCGACGCCTTCCGGGCCGACCTGGGGCGGATGGTGTAGGGCGGGCCGTCCCGGGCGCTCGCCCGCCCCCCCTGCGGCGGCTGGAACCCGGAGACGCGACGAGCCGGCGCCCAGGGGGGCCGCCGGGGGGTGCGTCGACCCCCGCCCGGCAGGCTGGACGCTCGCCGCCACCATCGTGCCGCACCCGGTGTCCGGTCGGAGGTCGCGCCCCGTTCTGGGATAATCCGGCCGGTGACGACCCGGTGTCGGCTCGCGGCCCTCCCCCTGGGGGCGGCCTTCTCCCTCTCCGGCGCGGCCGGGTTGGTGGACCAGACCGCCTGGACGCGGCTGTTCGCGGGCCTGTTCGGGCACACCGTCCACACCACCGCGGCGGTGGTCGCCGCCTTCATGGCCGGGCTCGGCCTGGGCGCCTGGCTGGGCGGGCTGCTGGCCGACCGCGTCGCCGCCCCGGCGCGCGCTTACGCCCTGTGCGAGATCGGGCTGGCCGGGCTGGTCCTGGCCTCGCCGGGGGCGGTGCGGTGGGTGGCCCTGCACGGCGACGCGGCCGGCGGCGCCGGGCGGTGGCTGCTCGCCTTCG
>CAYTJW010000828.1:0-2955 GCA_964438135.1 uncultured Thermoanaerobaculia bacterium | reverse complement strand
AGCGCCACCGCCAGGCCGAGGGCGACGGCGGACACCAGCGTCGCGCGCCGCACCGGCGCCACCACCACCGAGCGCGGGATGGCCATGCCCAGCGACCAGTGCAGCCGCGGGTGGGCCGCGCGCACCGGGGCGAGCACCACCAGGTGGCGCTCGTCGCCGAGCCGCACCTCGGCGGTCGAGGAGGCGTCGCGGCCGAGCAGCCGGCCCAGCTCGGCGAAGCCGGAGGCGCCGGCCAGGCGGCGGTCGAGGTCGGGGAGGGTCACCTTGACCTGCTCGCCGACCGTCTTGGCGGCCTCGAAGTCGACCCGCGGGAAGTAGACCAGGACCCCCTCGTCGGCGACCAGGAACGCTGCGCCGGTGCCGCGGAAGGTGACCTGCTTCAGGCGCTCGCCGATGGTCTGGAGGCCAACGTCGACCCCGGCCACGCCGATCAGCTGTCCCGCCTCCTCGACCGGCGTCTTGATCGCCACGACCAGCTCGCCGGTGTCGGCGTCGGACGCCGGCGGCTGCACGTACAGCCCGCCCTCGGCCACCGCCCTGTCCCACCACCAGCGGGTACGGGCGTCGTAGCCGGCGCGGGCGATGCGGCCGGTGGTGTCGAAGTACTCGCCGGTGAAGGACGAGGCGAAGAAGCACGAGCGCAGGGCGGGGTCGCCGGCGCGGATGGCGCCGAAGGTGGCGACGACCCGCTGCGCCTCGAGGTCGCCGGCCAGCTCGCGGCCGCGCTGCCGGTAGCCGAAGAAGTACTCGCGCAGGTGGCGGTTCGAGAGCATGACGTCGACCACCCGGCCGCGCTCGGTGAAGAACGCCTCGATGCGCAGCGCCTCGGCCTCGACCAGGGCGCGCGCCGCCTGCTCCACCTGCCGCGCCTCGAGCCGGGCGATGGCCCACACCGCCAGGGCTCCCAGGCCGCCGCCGAGCAGCACGAGCGGGATCAGGGTCGAGATCAGCACCTTGCGGCCGACGCTGGCTCGCATCTTGTCGCTTCCTCTCGCCGCGGACGTGGCCGCGGAGGGCGCCCCCGCCATTCAACCACAGTCCCGCGCCCGACGCACCCGGGAGCGGCCGGGCGAGCCTCGACCCGGGCGCCGAATCCCGTTACGATGCGGCGACGACGAACGCGGCCGACCCGCCGCGCGGGAGGACCGGCGTGACCACCAACGGGAGCTCGGCGCACGAGAGCTGGGGCAGCCGCATCGGCCTGATCCTGGCCATGGCCGGCAACGCCATCGGCCTCGGCAACTTCCTCCGCTTCCCGCGCCAGGCGGCGGCCAACGGCGGCGGCTCGTTCATGGTCGCCTACTTCATCGCCCTGCTCCTGCTCGGCATCCCGCTGATGTGGGTGGAGTGGGGCATCGGCCGGCACGGCGGCCGCTACCGCAAGGGCCACACGCCGGGCATGTTCGCCGCCCTCTGGCGGCACCCGGCCGCCAAGTACCTGGGCGTGCTCGGCCTCGCCATCCCGCTCTTCATCCTCGTCTACTACAGCTGCATCATGAGCTGGACCGCCGGCTTCACCGCCCTGTCTCTCGGCAAGCACTACTGGGGCCACACCACCCAGGCCGAGATGGTCGCCTACCTGCAGTCCTTCCAGGGGGTCGGCGACGCCCACTACCACGCCGCCTGGACCCCCTACGCCTGGTTCACCGCCACCTTCGCCCTGACCCTGTGGATCGTCTCCCGGGGCGTGTCGGCCGGCATCGAGCGGCTGGCGCGGGTCGCCATGCCGGTTCTGTTCGTCTTCGCCGCCGTCCTGGCCGGGGTGGTGCTGTGCCTGCCGGCCGGCCCGGGCGGCGAGACCCCCTGGGACGGCCTCGACTTCGTCTTCCGGCCGGACCTGTCCCTGCTCGGCTCGCCGACGGTGTGGCTGGCGGCGGCAGGGCAGATCTTCTTCACCCTCTCCCTCGGCCAGGGGACCCTCCACGCCTACGCCTCCTACCTGTCGAAGCACGACGACATCGTCCTGAACGGCCTCGCCACCTCCGCCACCAACGAGACCGCCGAGGTGGTGCTCGGCGGCACCATCGCCATCCCGGCGGCGGTGACCTTCTTCGGCGTCTCGGGCGCGGTCGCCATCGCCAACGGCGGCTCGTTCGACCTCGGCTTCGCCACCATGCCGGTGGTGTTCCAGCAGCTGCCGCTCGGCAACCTCCTCGGCGCGATGTGGTTCGGCCTGCTGTTCGTCGCCGGCCTGACCACCGCGGTGGCCCTGATCACCCCGGCGGTCGCCTTCCTGCGCGAGGAGCTCGGCCTGCCCCGGGCGCCGGTGGTGTGGGGCCTGGGCGGCCTCTGCTACCTGCTCGGCCTGCTCCACGTCACCTTCCTCCGCCACGGCTTCCTCGACGAGTGGGACTACTGGGCCGGCACCTTCGGCCTGGTCGTGTTCGCCATCGTCGAGGTGGTGCTGTTCATGTGGGTGTTCGGGGCCGAGCGGGCGTGGCGGTCGATCCACGACGGCGCCGACCTCCGCATCCCGCGCTTCTTCAAGCACGTCATGACCTGGGTGACGCCCGCCTACCTGCTCGTCATCCTCTGCTGGTGGGGCTGGGTCGACGCCGTGCCGATCCTGCTCAACCACAAGGCGGCAGGCGGCTCGGGGCCGGTGGCGGCGGCCGACGAGCCCTACATCTGGCTGGCCCGCGCCCTGATGGTCGCGATCGCCCTCGCCCTGGTGGCGCTGGTGCGCTGGGCCTGGCGCCGCAACGGCTACGACGACCGGGCCGGCTTCCCCGAGGTCGTGGGCCCGGCGCAGGGCATCGGAGGTGGGCAGTGAGCGCCGGCGCGGTCGTCTTCATGGCTCTCAGCTGGACCTTCGTCCTCGGCCTCACCACCTTCTGCTTCGCCCGCATCCTGACCCTGCGCCGCCACCACGACCCGGACGGCACCGGCCCGGCAGAGCCGCCCCAGCCCGGCGCCGCCGAGGAGCCGTAGCCGGCGCCGAGCGACGCGACCATC
>CAYTJW010000827.1:0-2955 GCA_964438135.1 uncultured Thermoanaerobaculia bacterium | reverse complement strand
CTCCTCGTTGAACGCCCACAGGTCCTCGAGGCTGCCGCCGCCGCGGCCGACGATGACCAGGTCGACCAGGCCGGACCGGCCCAGGCGGCCCAGCGCGGCCGCGATCTCGGCCGCGGCGCCGTCGCCCTGCACCCGGGCGTCCGCCACCACCACCTCGAGACGGCGGCAGCGGCGCAGCACCTTGAGCACGTCCCGCAGCGCGGCGCCGCCGACCGAGGTGACGACGCCGACCCGCTGCGGCAGGGCCGGCAGCGGCCGCTTGCGGGCGGTCGCGAACAGCCCCTCCGCCTCGAGCCGCCGCTTGAGCTGCTCGAAGGCCAGCTGCAGCGCGCCCTGGCCCTGCGGCTGGAGGTCGTCCACCACCAGCTGCAGCCGGCCGCGCTGCGGGTAGACCCCGAGCGCGCCGCGGGCCACCACCAGCAGCCCGTCCTCCAGCTCGAAGCGCAGCCGCGACGCCCGCGACGCCCACATCACGCAGTCCACCGCGGCGTCGGCGTCCTTGAGGACGAAGTAGAGGTGGCCGCGCGCCGACGGCCGCACGCCGGTGACCTCGCCCTCCACCTCGAGGCCGCTGAAGCCCTCCTCGAGCAGCCGGTTGAGCTCGGCCAGGAGCTGCGACACCGACAGTGCGCGCGGCCGGCGGCTCACGGCTCCTCCGGCACCAGGGCGAACGGCGCGGACAGGACGGCCAGGGTCGGGATCCACACCTCGGCGTCGCCCCAGTTGTACTCGAACAGGCCCGCCACCGCCACCCCGGTCGCCGCCAGCACGCAGCCGGCGAGGGGCGCCAGCAACCGTGGCTCGGCCCGCCGCATGGCGTCGCTCGCGTGGACGGCGAAGACCGCCAGCGTCGCGAGGTAGCTGGCGAGGCCGACCAGGCCCCGCTCGGCGGCGACCTGGAGGAGGTTGTTGTGCAGGTGCGGCACCCGCCAGCGCGGCGCGTCGTCCTGCCGGTAGACCGGGTAGCGCCGCTCGACCATGCCCAGGCCGACCCCGAACACCGAGTGGTCCTCGGCCATCGCCAGGCCGGACGAGACCATGCACAGCCGGTCGTAGTTCGACGGGTGGTGGAGGTCGACGATCGACACCGCCCGCTCGAGCACGCTCCGGGGCAGGGCGACGACGGCCGCCAGGGCAAGGACCGGCAGCAGGAGGACGACCCGCGGCCGCCACAGCACGGCCGCCAGGACCAGGCCGGCGCCGAGCCCGACCCAGGCGCCGCGGGTCAGGGACAGGGCCAGCGACAGGCCGCACAGCGCGGCCACCGGGGCGGTCCACAGCAGGCGCCGCCGGTCGGGGTGGAAGACGATGTCCGCCACCAGCAGCAGCGCCACCAGCAGCACCCAGCCGGAGAAGGTCATGTAGTGGTTGGTCAGGCCCCGCAGGCGGTGGGCCAGGCTCGACGCGCCGTGGGCGTACTGCCACAGCCCGGCCCCGGCCGACGCCGCCGCCACCGCCGCCAGGACCCCGAGCAGGCGGTCGAAGCGGGCCCGGTCGAGCAGCCCGACCGCCATCGGCACCACCACCAGGGTGAGGAGCTCGGCCACCTCGCCGAGCGAGTGGCGCGGGTCCTGGGAGAAGGCCACCGCCGCCAGCGACGCGCCGACGTAAGCCGCGAGCGGCAGGTAGAGGGTGGCGCGCCGCCAGCGCACCCGCCCGCGCGCCAGCGCCACCAGCCAGGCGACGGCCGCCAGCCCGAGCAGGGCGTTGGCGAGGGCGATCTTGACCGACGCGGCCACGCCCAGGGTGAGCAGCAGCGCGGCCAACGCCCCCGGTCCGCCGGTCACGAGCCAGCGTCGCCGCGGCCTCACCGCCGCCGCGGTCGGCGCGTGCTCGGGTCCCGGCTCAGGTCGCATCCCCGCCGGTCAGGGCGTCGTCGAGCAGCAGCACCGGGATGTCCGAGACGACCGGGTAGACGCGGCCGCAGCTCGGGCAGCGCAGGCCGTCCTCGACGACCGGCTCCTCGTCCTTGAACTGGTCGCGGTAGCGCTCGACCAGGCGGGCGCGGGCGGCGGCCCCGAGCGCCACGGGCTCGAGCCGACTGCGGTCCTCGGGGCACACCAGGATCTCGAGCAGCGCGGGGTCGACGGCCATCCTCTGCCACTCCTTCCGCCCGCAAGTCTACCTGACCGGAGGCTCCCCGGGTGACCGCGCCCTCCACGAGCCGGTGCCGTTGCGGGAGTCGCACAGCGCCCTGTCCGTGCCCGTACCCGTACCCGTGCCCGATCCGAGGAGCGCGAGGTCACCGGCAGCGGTCGTGCATCGCCACCCACAACGTCCGCGCCCGCGGGCCGTCGAGCTCGACGAAGAACAGCCCCTGCCAGCGCCCCAGGCGCAGCCTGCCGTCGCGCACCTCGACCGCCAGCGAGCACCCCAGGAGGGAGGCCAGGAAGTGCGCGTCGGAGTTGCCCTCGGCGTGGGCGAAGGGGAGGCGCGGCACCAGCGCCTCGTAGCAGGCGAGCAGGTCGCGGCCGACGTCGGGGTCGGCGTTCTCGTTGACCACCAGGGCGGCGGTGGTGTGCGGCACCCACAGGTGGCAGAGACCGTCGCCGCCCGAGAGCTCCGCGGCCGCCGCCTGGACCCGCTCCGTCACGTCGATCAGCTGGCGCCGCCGCGAGCTCCGCACCTCGATCTCCCTCACCTCTCCCCCCACTCCGGCGCGTACGCCCGCCGGTAGGCCTCGGCCAGGTAGACCACCCGCCTGACGTAGGTGTAGGTCTCGACGTACGGCACCGCCTCGACGAAGCGGCGCCGCTCCGGCCAGCGCTGGAGCCAGCCGCTGACCCTGCCCTCGCCGGCGTTGTAGGCGGCCAGCGCCGGCTCGACCGCACCGAAGCGGCGCAGCAGGCGGGCCAGCTCCCGCGCGCCGAGGCGCAGGTTGACGGCCGGGTCGAAGAGGTCCGGCGGACCGGTGAGGCCCAGCGCCAGCGCGTGCGGCCGCGCCGTGGACGGCAG
>CAYTJW010000826.1:0-2964 GCA_964438135.1 uncultured Thermoanaerobaculia bacterium | reverse complement strand
GGCGGCACGGGCCGCGGCCGGACCGCGGGCGGCGCCGGGGCGGCCCCCGCCGCGCCGCCGGCCGGCGGCGGCTCCGGGCGCAGCTCGCGGCGGACCTCGTCCAGGCTCGCGCCGTGCTCCTGCAGGGCCTTGACGCGCAGCACCGCGGCCAGGTGCTCGGCGCCGTAGTGCTCGCCCCGGCCGCGGCCGAGCGGGGCCGGGATCAGGCCGCGCTGGACGTAGTAGCGGACCGTGCGGCGGGAGACCCCGGCCCGCCCCGCCAGCTCGCCGATCGAGTACCGTTCGCCGTCCACGGAACCAATATGACACTTCGATGTCGCATTGTCAAGTGTCACATTTTCCCGCTCCCGGCACCGGTCCCGCCCTCACTCCACCGGCGCCAGCGCCGCGGCCGAGCCATCACCCGCCGCCAGGGCCCAGACCTCGAGCTCGACCGTGGTCATGCGGCCGACGTAGAGCCGGCGGCGAACGGGGTCGAGGGCCAGGGAGGGGGTGAAGCCGCTGGTCGAGCCGAGCGAGCTCGCCGCCCGCACCTCGAGGGTGTCCCGGTCGAGGACCAGGACCACGTCCTCGTGGCCTTCGAGGCCCCAGGCCCAGTACCAGTCGCGGTCGGGGTCGACGGCGAAGACCCGGTCGCCCCGCGGCAGGGCCCGGCCGGTGGGCTCGCCCGTGACGCCGTCGAGCTCGGCCGGGCCGACGAACAGGCGACCGCGCGCGGCGTCGAGGAGCATGGCGTCGAGCCCTTCCGGCAGGGGGACGGAGGTGGGCAGCTCGACCTCGCCCAGCAGCACCGGCGTCCCGGCGGACGCGTCGTAGACCAGCACGCGGCGCTGGGCGCTGGCGAGGGCGAACAGCCGGCCTGTCGCCGGGTCGAGCTCGAGCTGCAGCTGGCCGGGGCCGCCGCCGGTGTCGCCGGTGGGGAGGCCCGGCACCGTCGCCGGCGCCAGCGCGGTCATCGCCGCCCAGTCGACGACCGCGATCTGGCCGTGCTCGGGGTAGGCGGCGAACGCCAGGCGGCGGTCCGAGTCGACGGCCAGGTCGGGGAGGCGGTCGGTCGAGCCCTCCGGCAGGCCGATCGGCACCGTGGCCAGCAGCGTCCTCGGCGGGGCGAGGGCGAGCACCGACACGGTGCTGTCCCAGGCGTTGAGGGCCAGCAGGTGCTGACCGGCCGCGTCGGCCCGGATCGGCACCGGCCAGGTGCCGGCGGTGAACGCGTCGACGGCGCCGCCCGCGACCTGGCAGCTCATCAGGTAGGAGCCGCCGAGGCGGCTGTTGACCACCAGGGCCTGCCCGCCCAGGACCGGCACGATCTGCTCCAGGCTGTCGCCGAGGCGCAGCGGCACCGCCTCGGCGAGATCGGGGTCGAGGCGCCACAGCACCGAGGCGTCGCCGTTGGGCAGGTAGAGGCGGCCGGTCGAGCCGTCCACCGCCAGGGAGTGGATCTTGCGGCCGCAGGGGAGGTCGGCGACCGGCGCCAGGGTGGCGGCGTCCCAGGCCAGGACGCGGCCGGCGCGGCCGGCGACCTGGCCGTCGGCGGGCGGCTCGATGGAGGTGACCACGACCCGGCGGTTGGCCGGCTCGAACGCCAGGTCCTCGATCGTGAGCCCGGCCGGCAGGGTGGCCTCCGCGAGCAGGGCGCCGTCCTCGGCCAGCAGCCGCACGCGGCGGCCGCCCACCGACACGACCAGTCGCCGCCCGACCGGGTCGTGGGCCAGGTGGTGGGCGCGCTCACCCGGGGGCAGGGCGAGGGCGACGGTGGCGAGCACCCGGCGGCTGGCGGGGTCGAGTCGGTAGAGACGCCCGGCCGGCCCGGCGGCGGTCCCGTCCAGCACCAGCAGGGTGTCGGTGGCCTCGTCCCACGCCGCCTGGTTGACGCCCGGCCCCATCTCGTCCGTGGCCCAGGCCTCGACCAGGGTGGTCGCGTCCAGGGCGCGGAAGCTGGGGCTTGACGCGGTCAGCAGGTAGAGCAGCCCCCGCCCCGGGTCGGGCAGCATCGCGCCGACGGTCGCGGGGGTCGCCACCACCGCGGTCCGCTGGCCGCTGGCGAGGTCGATGGCGGAGAGGCTGGCGTGGGTGGCGTCCCGCACCCACAGCCGCTGGTTGGTCGGGTCGATGGCCAGGTACTTGAGGGCGTAGCCGTCGACTCGCGAGTCGACGTTGCCGACCCAGGTCTCGCTGGCCGAGTCCAGCACCGCCAGGTGGCGGCTCATGATGCCGGCGACGTAGACCCGCTGCCGGTCGGCGTCGACCACCGCCCGGAACAGCTTGAGGGTGTTCTCCTCCGGCTCGCGGCCGAGCAGCTCCCGCAGCTCGACGGTGCGGAAGCGGTGGGCCGCGTCCGGCAGGTCGGCGGCGGCCAACAGCGACGCGGTCATCAGCAGGGCGAGGGCCGGGCGGCAGGCGACGGTGGCGCTCATGGCTCCTCCGTGAGCCATGGACGCAGGCGGAGGGCGAGGGGTTGACGGCCAGGTGGCCGGCCTCACCTCCCGCCCCGCCGCAGCAGCCGGCGGACCACGTCGGCGAGCTGGTGCAGCTCGCCCAGGCCCTGGTTCACCAGCTCCGCCACCCGCGCCTCCATCTGCCGGCGGTCGTCGGCGCCGAGCTCGGCCGCGGTGAGCACGATCAGGGGCACGCCGGTGGTCTTGGGGTGGGAGCGCAGGCGGGCCGCGGCCCCGAGGCCTGCCCAGCCGTCCAGGCGGAGGTCGAGGACGATGGCGGACGGCGGGCCGAGCACGGCCCGCGACACCGCCGCGTCGCAGTGGCGGACGTGGTCGACCCCGAAGCCGAGCGGCACCAGCCTCGCCTGCAGCTGCTCGAAGGCGGCCGAGCCCTCGTCGACCACCAGCACCCGCGCCCGGTCGCTGCCCCGGGTCTGCACCAGCTCCTCGATCCGGGTCGCCATCCTCTCCACGCCCAGGGGCTTGACGAACAGGTCGTCGAAGCCCAGCACCAGCCCCATGCCCT
>CAYTJW010000825.1:0-2972 GCA_964438135.1 uncultured Thermoanaerobaculia bacterium | reverse complement strand
CGGGTCCGGCGGGCTCCGGCCCCGGCACGGCCGCGGGTGCCGGCGCCGAGCCGGGCGCCCCCTCGGCCCGGCGCAGGCGCGCCCTGTGCTCGGCGAAGCGGCCGAAGGAGAGCACCGAGTAGGTGCCCCGGTCGGGTCTGATCTCGGTCAGCTCGCGACGGGCGAGGTCGACCACCAGCCGGCTGCCGTCGGGTCGCACCGACACGACCAGCGAGCCGCCGTAGTAGTCGGTCACCGGGTCGGTGGCGAAGCTCGTGCCGTCCGGCTCGGTCTGGACCACCCCGTGCTCGACCACGAACGGGGCCGGGAACAGCGGCGCACCGGCCGTGGCGGACCCGCTCGCCAGCGCCGCGGCGGCCGCCAGCAGCGCCGCAGCGCCACGGGAAAAGGTGCGGGAGACCCGCACTGCGCATCCGACCGTCACTCGCTCTCGTCTCATCGCTGGCCTCCGTTCGAAGCGGCACCGCAGGCACTCGGCGGCGGCGGGGCGCCGTCGAGCAGCTCGACCCAGACCTCCGTCGCCCACTCGTCCCGCCAGGCGCCGCCGGCCAGGTCGAAGAGCTGGACCGTGAAGTACTCGTCCACCTCGGCCTCGAGGTCGTCCAGGAGCGTGACCGCGACCGTCCGCCGCACCTCCCCGGGCTCGAACCACAGCGTGCCGGACGCGGCGACGTGGTCGACCGGGCCGGCCTCCGGGTCCTGGTTGGCCGAGCCGCCCACGGTGCGGTACCGCACCAGCAGCGGGATCGGCGCCGGCTCGGACAGCACCACGTCCACCGCCACCGACCCCGCCTGCTCCCAGCCCGTGGTCCACCCGGTCTCGAAGCCGACCGTGACGGTGTGGACCTGGTCAGCGCCGACGTCCCAGGGGCCGGTGCGGACCTGGCTGTCGACGTCGAGCAGCAGCGGCGTCAGGGGGTCGGCCGACAGGTCAGCCCCGCCGCCGCAGGCCGGGTTGAGGCCGTCGAGCTGCCACTCGCCGAGAACGACCAGGTTCTCGTCGGGGGCACCTTCCACGGTCAGGCGGACGACCTGGCCCTGGGCCGGCGGGTCGACCGCGGCCTGGTCCCAGGTCGACTCGACGCCGCCCACGTGCCGCGGCGCAACCGCCAGGCGGTACGACGGGCTGCCCGGGTCCTCGATGTCGGCGACGCTGGCCGCGACCTCGACCTTCCAGTCGTGGCCGGGGTCGGGGACCAGGGAGGCGAAGAAGACGCTGGTCCCGGTGACGGTGACCGGGTGGTCGAGCTCGACCTGGACCCAGGCCGGGCTGCTGCCGTCGTTCTGCACCCAGCCGTCCTCGGTGCCGTCGAGCAGGCTCTCGAAGGAGCTGTCGAAGCCGGAGCTCGACAGGGTGCCGTGGGGGTAGTACTCCTTGTTTCCGTCGTCCACCGGGCCGAGCTGGGCGAGCACGCCGCAGCCGAGGTGGAGGTCCCAGGGCGGGGCGGCGAACGCCACCCCCACCGCGGCCACGCCGCCCGTTCCCGGCGCGGTCGTGTCGGTCGCCAGGTCGTGGCGGGAGGCGCCGGTGAACGAGCCGGCGAAGCAGGCGTCCTCGGCGCCCGCGACCAGGGTGTCGACCGCGGTCAGCTCGGCCCCGGGCACGCCCTGGACGCCGAACCTGCCGCCGTACACCGTGCTCCCGACCATCGTCAGGCTGGCCGCGGGGTGGTCGACGCGGACGCCGGCCTGGTCAGGGCCGAAGCCCGAGTAGTCGGTCAGGGACACGGCCGAGCTGCGGAGCTCGACCTCGGTCGGACCGGTGACGTGGACGCCGATCCGGGCGTCGGCGTCGAAGTCGGCCTTCCCGAGCCAGATCAGGGTCTCGGAGATCTCCGCCCGGCCGCTGCCGGCGAGCACCACCCCGGCGGCGTCCTCCGCCGTTGCGCCGTAGCAGTAGAGCTGCAACCCCTCGAGCACGAGGTGGTCCACGTCGGCGAACAGGCAGGTGCCGTCGACCCACAGCCGGTAGGCCGAGTCGCTCCAGGAGCCCTGGTGGCGCTGGCTCGGGCCGCGCTGGGAGTAGGCCAGCGGCGCGACGACGCGGATCGGGTGGGCGGGCGACGTGGCCCAGCCGGAGACGACCACCGGCGTCGTGTCGTCCGCCCCGCCGTAGCAGACCAGGTTGAGGGCCAGGTTGGCGACCGGCAGGTCGGTCGTGCCGAGCAGGGCCGGGGCGCCGGCAAGAGCCCCGGCGAGGGAGGTGAAGGCCGGGTAGACCGCCTCCAGCTCGCCGCCGGAGAGGTCGGCCGGGGCATCCCCGGTCGCGGCCCGCAGCTCGCAGTGGAGGTCGTCGGCACAGGGGCCGAGGAAGGCCACCTGGCCGTCGCTCAGCTCGAGGCGGTCGCCGCGGTCGGGCCCTGCAGGCAGCGGCGCGGCGAACGTGGCCTGGCCGCCGACCAGGTCGAGCCCCACCGGCTCCGGCAGCAGGCTCGCGAGCGGGTCCGCGCCGGGCCGGACCGAGAGGTCGAGCTCGAGCGGCGGCACCTCCGCGCCGAGCAGGGTCACGGCGACCTCCGGGGTGTCGCCCAGGACCAGGGCCGGGGAGGGGTCGGAGAGGGCGAGGAAGAACCGCTCGAGCGGCTCGTCCACGTCGTCGTCGAGCAGGGTCACCGTCACCACCCGGCTGGTCTCGAGGGGGCTGAACACGAGCTGGCCCGAGACCGGCTCGTAGTCCTCCCCGGCCGAGGCCGTGTCGTCGGCGGTGGCGTAGCCCACCGTCACCACCCCGGTCGGCGGCCGGGTCAGGGACACGAGCAGCTCGAGCGACCCGCTCTGCTCGCTGGCCGTGACCTCGCCGAGCTCGAAGCCGACCCGGACCTCCTCGGCCGCCGGCAGCGGGCCGACCCGGACGGCGGTGGTGCGGCCGACCGCGTCGGTCGCCTCCACCGCCACCAGGTCGCCCTCGGCTCCGCCCCACATCTCGACGACCGCCGCCGCGCCCGGGGCCACGGCGGCGCTGGCGCCGCCCA
>CAYTJW010000824.1:0-2974 GCA_964438135.1 uncultured Thermoanaerobaculia bacterium | reverse complement strand
GCCAACGAGGTCGACCGCCACGACCCGCGGCTGCGGGTCGGCCACCACCACCTCGACCGGCCCGAGCGCGGCCAGACCCGCCGCGGCCTGGCGCAGGCGCTCGAGCAGCCGCGGCAGGCTGCCGCGTTCGCTCAGGTCCGGGATCGGGTAGATGGCGACGCTCGGTCGCCGCCCGGCCGTGGCGGACGGGCCGGTGACCGCCCCGGGCTCGCTGCGGTCGCCCGCAGGATCCGCCGCCACCAGCCGCTCGACCGCGAGCAGGCGGACCGGGGCGCCGTCCTCGCGCACCTCGAGATCGGGCAGCTCCAGGTCGGCGACCGGTCGCCCCAAGGGGTCCTCGGCCCGGATCGCCGCCCGGACCGCGGTCACCTCCACGACCGCGCCCCGGAACACGGCCTCGCCGGTCGGCCCAGCCGGCGCCGGCTCGGCGACCGTCGGCAGTGCCGCCGTCACCTCGACCGGGCTGGAGGCCTCCAGGCCGCGGCCGGCGATCGCCACCCGGCCGTCGCCGGGCAGGTCGACCGGCAGCGCACGCCCTTCCCCCACCTCGACCCACGCCACGCGCTGGGCGTCGAGCGCCGGCCGCAGCTCGCGGGTCGCGTCGAAGAGCCTGCGGCTGGTGACGCGAGGACCCGAAGGCCACCCCGCCCCGGCGCCGTCCTCCACCCGCCACACCACCAGCGGCACCATGACCTCGCCGAGGTAGGCGCACGCCTGCGCGGGGGAGAACAGGCTGTCGTCGTCGTGACGGCCGGAGAGGACCAGCACCACCGCCCGCCGGCGGGGCGCTCCGGCCACCAGCAGCCCGGCCGACGCCACGGCGTCGGCCAGCCGCACGCGGCTGCCCTCCAGGGCGTCGGCGACTTCGCTGGTGCGCCGCAGCCACTCGTCGCGACCGCGCGGCAGGGAGAACACGTCGAGACGGTTGAGGTGCTCGTTGGGCACCACCAGGGTCATCGACTCGAGCGTCACGAGCTCACCGTTCACCAGCTCGCCGAACCGTCGGGCGGGAAACGTGAGGTCGCCGTGGGCGTCCTCCCACAGCTGACGCATCCCTTCGAGGGCCAGCGGCTCGACCACGATCGCGACCTCGGCCGGGGCCTCCTCGACCGCCGCCACCGGCCGGCCGGCCAGCTCGAGCGGCGCCTGCGCTTCGCGGCCGCCTGCCGACGGGAACACGAGCGGCACCGGCACGAGCTGCGCCTCGACCCGCCCCGAGAAGCCCTGGCCCACGACCCGGCACTGCGAGGCGCGACGCCCGTCGGGGAACACGAGGTCGGCGGTGACCACCGTCGCGCCGGCCGACCGCAGCCGGAACCGGTGCTCGTGCCGCGGCTCGCGCAGCAGCGTCCTGCCGTTGGCGGTGAGGGTCATGGCGCGCGGCTCGAGCTTGGACGGGTGGCCCCAGCCCACCCGCGCCGTGCAGTCCCGACCGCCGTCGTCGCAGCCCACATCGAGGAAGACCTCGGCCTGCGCGCCGGGGCGGTTGACCCAGCGCTCCACCCGCTCGACCACCCGGCCCGCCGGGTCGAGCCTGACCAGCTCGAGAAGGTGCACGCGCGGGTCCGGCCCGAGGTCGACCGTGCACTCGGGCGCCCGAGCGGTGAGCGCACAGGCTGGACGGCCGTCGAGCAGCAACCGGGCCGGCGCGCCGTCGGCGCCCAGGTTGGTCACCACCGGCAGCAGGCCGACGACCCGGCAGATCGGGTAGGTCAGGATCTCCATGGCCGTCCTCCGCCGCTCACGACCGGCCTGCCACGCACGGTTCGCGCCACGGTGAGCGGCGACCGCCGCCGCCACCGGCGGGTCCGCCGTCCCCGGGGGAGGACACCTCGCGCCGCCACCGTTGCGCCGCCGGCCCCGGTCAGTGGAACCAGGCGAGCAGGACCTTGAGGACCATGCCGGGGACCTTCCGCGGAGGCACGCCGACCCAGCTCTCCCCCTTCGCCACCAGCTCGCCCTGGCCGAGCAGGCGCGCGACCCAGGAGTCGTACAGCTCGGCGCTCGCGGCCGCCGGGTCGGCCTCGACCAGGAATGACCTCGACGCGGCCCGCGCGTGCCCCAGGTGCAGCTCGACCAGGCGCCGGCTCGCGGTCGACCGCGGGTGGCGGTGGAGCTCCGTCAGCGGGTCGCCGAGCAGCTCCAGGTCCGACTGCAGGTCGCTGGTCCTGAGGCTGGCACCCTGCCGGTCCCGGCTGGCGACCACCCGTCCCACGACGACCGGCCTGTCGAGGGCGTGGAGCTCCACCCAGCACGGTTGCTCGGGGTGCCGCAGGTAGCGGACGAAGGTCCTCTGCTCGCCGCCGAACGTCTTCCACCGCTGCCAGCGATCCCCGTGGCTGGCGAAGCCGGCCGCGGCGAGCTCCTCGGTCCAGCCCGCCACCACGTGCCGGGCGTGGGCAGGGCAGTCGGCGGGCGACGCGTCGCCGAGGACCAGCCGCCGCGGCAGCCGGTGGGCGAGGGCGGCGACCGCCATGAGCACGACCGAGGCGACGACCGAGACCCCGAGCGCGACCAGGCTCGACGGCCCGGTGAGCAGCGCGAACGAGCCGAAGAAGCAGAGCACGAGCGCGACGGTCGAGACCTTGACCCACCGCGCCGGGCCGGCCACGACGACCCCGACCGCGACCACGAGGAAGAGCACGAAGGCCGCCAGGGCGAGGAGCAGGCCGATGCCGAAGACGACCAGATCCATGCCGCGATCATACCGATCCCGCGGGGCCTTGGCTGGTCTGGTCCGGCCGACTTTACCCAACTTCACAGTCCGCACACACGGCGGCAAGGGACGGCGCCCATCTTGGGGGACGACGGCACGGCACGACGCCGCGCCGCCCACCACAAGGAGGCCCGAGATGAGCACCCCAGCGTCCCCCACCCCCACCCCCCGCCGGCGGCTCCGCGCCGGCCTGATCGGCCTCGGCCTGATCGCCCTGGCCGCGGCCGCGGCCGGCCTCGCCTGGGGGGGCGAGCACGG
>CAYTJW010000823.1:0-2975 GCA_964438135.1 uncultured Thermoanaerobaculia bacterium | reverse complement strand
ACGCGACCGGGCGTGACCTCGCGGCTCCACCCTCTTCCTGACGTGGACGTGGACGCTGGACCTGGACCCGGACCCGGACCTGGACCTGGACCTGGACGTGGACGTGGACGTGGACGCTGGACCTGGACCCGGACCTGGACCTGGACCTAGACCTCGACCTGGACCTGGACGTGGACGTGGACGTGGACGCTGGACCTGGACCTGGACCCGGACCTGGACCTAGACCTGGACGTGGACGTGGACGTGGACGTGGACGCTGGACCTGGACCCGGACCTGGACCTGGACCTGGACGTGGACGCTGGACCTAGACCTGGACGTGGACCTGGACCTGGACCTGGACCTAGACCTGGACCTGGACGTGGACCTGGACGTGGACGTGGACGTGAACCTGGAACCGCACCATCGGCTACGGGTACGGGGACGGGGGCGGGATGGGTGGGCGGTCGGGCTCAGCCGACCAGCGGGTTGCGGACCGGCAGGCCGGGGAAGCGGCTGAAGTCGCGGTCGGCGCTCCACAGCTCGCGCACGCCGTGCTGCCGGCAGACGGCGACGACGCGCGCGTCGTGGACCTGGGCGCCGGCGGCGCGGCCGGCCGCCAGGCTCTCCCGCAGCAGCGGCCAGTAGCCGGACGCCTCGGCCAGCACGACCAGGCTGGGCGACTCGAGCCAGGCCGCGACCTGGTCGAGGGCCGCATCCAGCGGGGAGGGCGGCGAGAAGATGCGGGGGTGGGTGACGACGGCCAGGAACTCGTGCAGGCACGGCCACGGGATCGCCCACTGCGCCCGCCCCTCGGCGAGCGAGGCGAGGCAGGCGTAGGCCGCCTCGTGCCAGGAGGTGTCCTCGCGGTGGGCGTAGACCAGCAGGTTGGTGTCGGCCGCGATCACTCAACCCCGGCCCCGGTAGGCGAGGCCGCGGATCAGCTCCCAGGGTCCGTCGGCCACCTCCGGCCGCAGCCCCTGGCCGCGGAAGGTGGCGCGGCGGAGCTGGAACGCGCTGCCCCGGCGGCGCTCCTCCAGCACGTGCCGGAGCCCCTCCTCCACCAACGCCCGCACCGTTGTCCCCTCGCGCAGGGCGACGTCCCGCGCCTCGTCCAGCACCGCGTCCGGAATCTCGAAGGTCGTCTTCATATTGCTAGCTATATCACATGAGAAAGCGAGCTGTAAAGAGGGTGGAGTTGGAGGGCGATGTCCAGGGCCGAGAACCACCTGGAGAGGGACGAACGGGACGAGCGAGCCGAAGGCGGGGTGAGGCCCTCGTCTGGAGGGGAGGGGGAGCGACAGCGAGGCCCCGGGGCCGTGGGCGAGGGGGCTCGACGCGGCGGCCGCCGTCAGCCGGCCGTTGCCGCCGTCGTCTCGCGCCGGCGGTCGGGGAAGAGGAGCGAGGCGGCGACCGCCGCCACCAGGGCGACGGTGAACGCGGCCGCCATCACCGAGACGGTGCCGCTCGTGCCGAGCAGGGCGTGGGTCAGGCGCTCGTCGAGGCTCGTCAGCATGCACACTACGGTCGTCCCGCAGCCGCCGACCAGGGAGGCGACGACCCCGGCCCCGGAGAAGCGCTTCCAGTAGAACGACAGGATCGCGGCGGGCGAGAACGAGCAGCCGATCCCGGCCCACACCCAGCTGACGATGCTGAAGATCGGCTTGCCGAGGGTGAGGGCCAGGGTCAGGGCGAGGGCGCCGGTGACGAGCAGGGTCCCCCGCGAGACCAGGAGCAGCGTCCGCTCGCTGACGTCGAGCTTGAGCGTCTTGTGGACGATGTCCTCGGTGACGGTCGAGGTGACGATGAGGAGCAGGGACGAGGCGGTCGACATGATCGCCGCCACCGCCCCGACCAGCAGCAGCCCCGCCAGCCAGGTCGGGACCAGCTTGACGAGCATGAAGGGGAGGATGTGCTCGGGGTCTGAGACCGCCGCCTTGCCGTAGAGCGCGAGCGCCGACAGGCCGATGACGATCGCGCCCAGGTAGGCGAGGAGGGTCCAGGCGATGGCCACCGTCCGACCCCGCCGGACGTCCTCGTCGCTGCGCATCGCCATCCACCGGGTCGACAGCTGCGGCTGACCGCCGAGGTAGCCGAAGAACCACGAGAAGCCGGCGAGGGCGAGGAGGAAGGCCGCCGCCCCCTCCCTGCCGCCGGTGAGCGAGGCCACGGCCGGGCCGCCCGCGGCGAGGGCGTCCGGGATCGAGACGCCCTGCTTGGCGACGGCCACGACCGCGATCACGGGCGTGACGACGAAGGTCAGGATCATCAGGATCGCCTGCACGACGTCGGTCCACACCACCGCCATGAAGCCGCCAGCGGCGGAGTAGACCACGGTGATCACCGCCGCGACGACGATACCGGTGGTGGGGTCGACCCCGAAGGTCTCGTTGAGCACCTTGCCGGTGCCCTCGAACTGGGCGTACACGTAGACGACGTAGAAGAAGACGATGGTGACCGAGGCGAAGGAGCGGATGAGCCGGCCGCGCGCCTCGTACCTGGTGGCGAAGTAGTCGATGTAGGTGAGGACGCCGTAGCGGTCGGCCTCGGCCCGGAACCTGCGGGCCAGGAGCAGCCACGAGACGACGACGCCGGCCACGCAGCCGAGGGCGACCCACAGCTCGGGCAGGCCGGTGGCGAAGGCCGCGCCGGTGAGGCCGAGGATCAGCCACGCCGACTCGCCGGTGGAGCGCTCGGAGAGGGCGAGGGCGTAACCCGAGAGCTTCTTGCCGCCGAGGTGGTACTCCGCCTCGGACAGCTTCTTGCGCCCGAAGTAGACGCCGATCAGGAGCATGCCCAGGAGGTAGAGGCACAGCTCGACGAGGATGACCGGGTTGTCGACCATGGGCGTCCCTCCGGGCTCCGACGTGGTCGCCGGCCGCTGCGTGCCGCTGTCCTCGCGACCGGGTGGCGCGAGCTTACCGGGGTCGGGCCCCGGCGGCAATCGTCGCTCGCGGGCCTCGCCCTCGCGGCGCTGCCCGCTTTCAGTGCCCCGCGG
>CAYTJW010000822.1:0-2983 GCA_964438135.1 uncultured Thermoanaerobaculia bacterium | reverse complement strand
TCTCCACGAGGGATCCCTCGGCGGCCCTGCGGGCCGCCTTCGGGATGACAGGCAGGGTGAAGCGGGGGCTCGCGGCGACATCGCTGGGGGGCGCTTCATGGCCGTCAAGAAAGGTGCCTGTCACGCCATTCCGCCCTGGCGCCCTCGGTGGAGCGGCGAGCGGGGGGAAGGCCCCGTCACTCCCTTCCGTCGCCGTCTGGGTGCAGGGCCGGCGACGCCGGAGACGCCATGCCCTGACAGGGCCCGGCTCACCCGTCGACGGGCCACCTCTTGAATAATGCCTGTCACGCCATTCCGGCGTAAGTCCTCGCCGTCCCCCGTCTTGACGTCTTGCACGGGCTTGCACCGGTGCCAGGCGTCAGGAAGTTGGCAGGATGGGAGAGAGCCGACCCGGGAAGGGACCGGTCAGGTGCCACCCATCACGACCGGCGCGAGTCAGGTGCCGGGACCGCCCATTCGGCGGTTCTTCCAGCCCGTGCCTGGTCAGGCACTCCCGGCGACCCGGTCGTCGGGGGGCGTCGACGCTCCCGAGGGCCGACCCTGGTGTGCTCGCCGCGGTGACCGAGGGCCGGCCGGGCGTGCCTCGGCCGACCCGTTGGCGGCGTTGACAGCCTCCTCCCGGTCGACGCGTGGCGCGAGCACGGCCTCGCGGGCTCGGCGGACCGCCGCCCGCGCCGGGAGCGCCCCGGCGAGTCAGCCGCCGGCGCCGCCGACGCCGTGGCAGCGGCGGACAACCGGGGCCGGTCGCCGCCGGCCCCTACCTCGCCAGGGGGACGACGCGCGACCCGCGGATGACGCGGTCGCGGGTGACCAGGGGGACACCGTGGACCAGGCTGGTGGCGGCGATCACCTCGTCAGCGGGGTCGCCGCGGAAGTCGAGCCGGGTCGAGGCCCGGGCGACCGCGAGGTCGAGCGGCCAGACGTGCAGCTGGCCGAGGGCGGCGACCACCTCGGGGTCGTCGAGGTCGAGGGTCAGCCGGCCGAGCTGGACCAGCTTCGCCAGCTCCCACAGCACGATGGCCGAGATGCCCCAGTCGTGCGCTCCGAGCAGCGCCTCCTCGGCCGGCAGCAGCCGCCCCTCGAGGGCGTGGACCAGGACGTGGGTGTCAAGGTTGAGCATCGGCGTCCCACCGCTCCCCGGTGGACATGATGTCGCCGCGGACAGCGATCTTGTCGCGCAGGCTGCCGATCAGGCGACCGGCGGGCCGGGCAAAGGGCAGCAGCCGCGCCACCGGCCGCCCGTGCTTCGTGATCACCACCCCCTCGGCGTCGAGCTGGTCGAGGATCGCCAGGCACTGCTCCTTGAACTTGGCCGCGCCGATGACCTTCATGAGACCTCCGCCACCCATCGTACCACTGGTCAGGAATTCTGACCAGACGGGGAAAGTGGTCACTTCCGGAGCCGGCCTCCTGCCACCGGAAAGGTGCCGAAAGGTGCCTGGCACGCCATTGTCCTGTGTGTCGGGGGGCGGCGGGAGCACCAGCGAACCGGCGATACCCCGGCAGGCGTTCTGGGAACCGTGCCGGTCACGCCGTGCCGCCACTGCCTGGGGACGGGACCTCGACGCTGGGGGCGATGTCGTGACGGCGCTCTGATCACCCCTCGGCTGGTCCGGCCACCACGGGGTCGTCGCCAGGCGCCGATGCGACCGGCTCGAAGCGGAACGAGCAGCACCAGCCCCTCCCACTCAAGGCCCCGGTTGAGCTCAGTGCACGGGGCGAGATCGTCGACGACGGAGGACACAGCTCGCCGCACCCCACGGTGACGCCTGGCCCGGATCGAGGCAGCCGGGATCCGGGGCGAGCCTGGCCAGGTCGGGCCTGGCAGGACGGTACCGGGCGCGGCGAGTGCGGGGCGGGCGGCGCGGGCTGGCCTCAGGCGGCGAGGACGAGCTCGCCGTCGCAGGCGTAGTCGACCACCATCGCCGCGCCCCAGGTCAGGTGCCGGGTCCGCACATTCGGCGTTTCTTCCCGCGGACCGCACGCTCGGTTGGGCAGGCTCGCGCCGGCGGCGGAGCCGGACGAGGACCGCAATCGGGAGCAGGGCGGCGCTGATCGCGTTTGAGGACGCGCGCCAAGGCGTGCCCGCGCCCCTGGCGTGCGCACCCCGCTCAGCGTTCAGCGGACGAGGGGAAGGTGCCGGACGCGCACCCGGCCTCTCGCAACCGTGACCAGCGCGCCCTTGTCGAGCGCGGGACCGCAGAGGGTGAGAACCCGCAGGAGCAGGGCGACCAGCGGCTCGGCCCGCAGCCCTTCGACCCGCAATCGGACGACCGACGGCGAGGTTGCCCCGGAGAGCGCCATCAGGGCGTGGAAGTCGGCGTCCAGCGTCACCACGAGCCGGCCGCCGTCCCGCGCGAAGGCGAGGATGTCGCCGTCGAGAGCGGCCCCGAGGCCGATGTCGCCGACGTGGGCCGCGTCGACGTCTGCCGCGGTCAGGAGCGCGACCGCGCCTCGCGGGAGCCCCTGGTCGAGCAGGAGCCTCATCGGCTCGCCGCGACCTCGACGACCTCGTCCTCCACGCTCCCCGCGGCGTAGGCCAGGGCCTGGCGCACGTCCTCCTCCTCCAGCTCGGGGTACTCGCGGAACAGCTCTGCCCGGTCGGGGTAGAGCGCCAGCGCTTCGAGGACCCGGCGCACCGTGAGTCTCGTGCCCCGGACGCAAGGCTGACCGCCCATCTTCTCGGGCTCGGCGGTGATTCGGTCGAGGACCACATCCCCCTCCCGGCGGTCGCTGCGGCCTTCGCCGGCCGCGTGACAATCATAGCGCGGCGGGCGCTTGCGGGTCTGCGGCAGCAGCCCGCGCCTGGTCAGGCACTCCAGGCGACTCGGTCGTCGGGGCGGCTCCGACGCGACCGGGGGTCGGCCCTGGTGCGCCTGCCGCGGTGACCGAGAGCCGGCCGGGACTAGTCCGGCTCGTGCGCGGGACAGCCGAGCGGCGCCTGGACGACCTGGCGGACGAGGCGGAAGCGCCGCCCGCTCGG